>LJTR01000203.1 GCA_001303465.1 Phycisphaerae bacterium SG8_4 | reverse complement strand
TGGCGACCGGGACATGCCAGTGGTGGGGCAACGGCAGGTTCTGGGCCTGGGAGGGCGTAGGATGCTGCGCGGGGACATGCACGCACGTGTGGAACTACGCCCACGCTCCAGCCCGTCTGTTCCCTGAGCTTGAGCGAAGTGCCCGTCAGATGCAGGACTTCGGCGATGGCTTCGATGCCGAAACCGGACTGGTCGGCTTCAGAAGCAACCGCGCGTATGCTGCCGACGGACAGTGCGGCACGGTCCTGAAGGCCTACCGCGAGCATCAGATGTCCGTCGACAGCGCGTTTCTCGAGCGCAACTGGCCCCGCATCAAGAAGGCGCTCGAGTATTCCATTGGGCGCGACGGCAACGATGACGGTCTGATCGAGGACAGCCAGCACAATACGTTCGATATCAACTTCCAGGGACCTAATACGTTCGTAGGTTCGCTTTACCTGGCGGCTCTTCGGGCGGGCGAGGAAATGGCCAAGGAGATGGGCGATGAGGCATTCGCCGGACGCTGCCGAAACATATTCGAAAGCGGCAGCAAGCTCACCGTCGAGCGGCTATGGGACGGCGAGTACTTCGTCCAGCTTGTGGACCTCAAGGAGCATCCGAAACATCAGTATGCACAGGGGTGCCTGTCGGATCAACTCTTTGGTCAGGGCTGGGCGCATCAGCTAGGGCTGGGTTACATCTATCCGGCCGAATATGTGAAGAAGGCTCTGCAATCGGTCTGGAAGTACAACTGGACCCCCAACGTCGGGCCCTACAACCAAGCGCACAAACCGGAGCGGTGGTTCGCAAGGCCCTCTGAGCCAGGTCTGTTCACATGTACCTGGCCCAAGAGCCCTTACATGGCGGCGGGTGTGCGCTACAAAAGCGAGGTCTGGACGGGGATAGAGTATCAGGTGGCCGGGCATATGGCCTGGGAAGGGATGGTCGATGAGGCACTGGCAATCTGTGACGGCATACAGGATCGGTATCACCCGTCTAAGCACAATCCCTATAACGAGGTCGAATGCGGCGACCATTACGCCCGCGCCTTTGCAAGCTGGGGTGTCTATACGTCTCTTGCAGGTTATGAGTACCACGGGCCTAGGGGACATATCGGTTTTTCGCCGCGGATGACGCCTGAGGATTTTCGCGCCGCCTTCACCGCCGCCGAGGGCTGGGGGACATTCGCCCAGCAGCGGGGCGCCCGGACGCAGCGCGAGCAAATCATCGTTCGCTGGGGCAAGCTGAACGTCAAAACTCTCGCCTTTGCGGTGCCTGAGCGATTCCGCTCGGTCGAAGTTGCGGTCATATTGGACGACAAGGCAGTTCCGGGCGAGCACACGCTAAAGAACGGGCGTCTTGAAATCTCTTTGAAGAGCGGTCTGCAAGTCTCCGAGGGCCAGACACTCTCGATCGCAGTAGAAAGGCAAAGATGATGATCGTGCGTGTCGGCAAGGAGATCACAGAAATGAAAACGCGTCGTAAGCTCCTGAAGGACCTGATGATACTGCTGTTGAGCAGCGTCACAGCGTTGCTTGTTTCCTGCCGTGGTCCGGGTTGTGAAAGACTGAGGGTGTCGTACTTTGATGTGAGCCGCCCTCTGCCTGTAATGAGTTGCGGCCTGGCGACAGAGCATGATCTTGTGCGGTTTCTCCTGGAAACAAATCCCCAGGCCCACGTCAGCGAGGTTTCTGCAATTGCGCAACACTATATCGAAGAATCGCTTATCGAAGGCGTCAATCACGATATTGCGTTCTGTCAGATGTGTGTCGAAACGAACTTCCTGCGTTTCACCGGTGACGTTGATCGCCGGCAGAACAACTTCGCCGGAATCGGAGCGACCGGCGGCGTGCCCGGCGATTCGTTCGAGAGCGTACAAATAGGAATCCGGGCACAGATACAGCACCTGAAAGCATATGCCAGCAGAAGACGTCTGCGACTGAGGCTTGTCGACCCACGATTCGGCAAGGTGCGTCGCGGCAGTGCGCGCCACGTCGAGGACCTAAGCGGCAGGTGGGCCACCGATCCGGACTACGGCGCCAAGATCAGAGAAAAGCTTCGGTCGCTGACGAAATGGATTTACGAGGCCGACGACCTCGCTGAAGAGCCTCACAACAAGCGCAATCTTGCAGGCTGAATGCGGGGGCAAGAGGTGGTGCCTTAGTCACATTTGTGTGATGTCGATCTGGGACCAACGAAAGTTGTAGACTATAAGTGAGACCACGATGATAAGAGACCTGATAATCAAGAACCGAACGTACAGGCGTTTCCACCAAGACGTTACTATCGAGCGTGAAACTCTGTGTGAGCTTGTCGATCTTGCGAGACTCTCGGCGTCGGCGGCAAACACCCAGCCGCTCAAGTACGTGCTTTCATGCGATGCGGAGAAAAACGCGACCATCTTCCAGCATCTCGGCTGGGCGGGTTATCTCCACGACTGGCCCGGTCCGCCCGAGGGCGAGAGGCCGTCTGCGTATATTATCATACTCGGCGATACGCAGATAAGTGAATTCACCGATTGTGACCACGGGATAGCCGCCCAGAGCATCCTGCTGGGCTCTGCCGAGAAAGGCCTTGGCGGGTGCATGATTGGCACGGTGCGAAGGCGCCAGTTGAGCGAAGCTCTGGATATACCGCCTCGCTATAAGATTCTGCTGGTTCTCGCACTCGGAAAACCGGCCGAAAGAGTTACTCTCGAGACGGTAGGATCTGGTGGAAGCATCGAATACTGGCGCGACGCCGACGGAGTCCACCACGTTCCGAAACGGCCTCTGGACGAGTTGATTCTTGATATTTAGAATTTAGAATTTAGAATTGAGCATTTGGGATTCAGGAGTTAGAATCTCGTCGTGCGTCGAGCGTATTGCGTTGTGCGTTGTGCGCAATACGCACCACGCTATACGCAATACGAGTTATTGAACCAGAAAGGAGCTAATAGATGAGTTCGAATACCCTCCCCAGAATCCACAACGCCATGTGGCCCGGGCTGGTCGGCAAAGGAGATGAAGAGGGCCAGGAGCCGCCGATCAGTCTCGAACGGATGCTCGAATTGACCGCCGGCGCGGAGGTGGACGGACAGAAGTTCGACGGGATTGACTACTTCCTCTTCCTGCCACATACCGATCCTAACGCCAGCGACGAGGAACTTAAAGAGATCGCCGATATGATTGCCGGATACGGTTTCAACGTCGGCTCGCTTGTCGCGCCGGTTTGGGGCGGCACGGTCGGGGATACGGCCATGGGAGATGCCCAAGCCCGAAAGAAATTTCTCGATGCCGTGCGCATGGGATGCCGCATTGCCGGTGTGTTCAACGACCACGGCGTACGCAAGTACGGCGCGATCCGGATCGACTCGGCGGAGTTCGGCGTCGAAAAATGGCGCGAAGATCCGGAAGCGAACACCGCTAAAATCGCCGAGACGTTCCGCGAAGCGGCCAAGATCGCTGCCGACCACGGAGAGCGTCTGGCCGTCGAGGGTGAGATCTGCTGGGCCGGCCACCATAGTTGGAAGGACACGCTCGATCTACTGGAAGCAGTCGGAATGCCGGAGACGCTTGGCTTCCAGGCCGATATGGCCCACACGTACCTGTTCCTGATGGGCTACAATGCGCCGGAACATGCGCTTCTGCAGCCCGGCTATTCGCAAGAGGAGTTCTACGCCGCCTACGAAGAAATGGTCGACAAGCTGCGGCCGTGGACTATCGACTTCCACATTGCGCAGAACGACGGCGAGGTGCACGGCGCCGGATCGCACGATAAGACTGGCAAGCACTGCCCGGCCGACGACCCCAACGGCAAGCTCGACATCGTCAAGTGCGCCGGCTACTGGCTCAAGGATGCCGCATCGCGCGGTATCCAGCACATCTGCTGGGACGGCTGCATGTTCCCCAACGCGACACTCGAATCGCCGGAGACGTGGAATGCGATCCTCGATGTGATGCTCAAGGTGCGGGACGCGCACGGCTGGACGTCTTAATTGTGAATTCAAATATATCGGGAGAAATCTTATGGCAAAGAAGAAACTTAACGTGGGGCTGATTGGCTATGGGTTTATGGGCCGGACGCACTCCAATGCTTACTGCAAGGTCAACAACTTCTTCGACCTGCCGTACGAGCCGGTCCGCAAGGTTATATGCGGGCTCGAGGAAAAAGAGGCCAAAGCATTCGCCGAGCGATGGGGCTATGAGTCGCATACTACCGACTGGAAGAGTGTCATCGCCGACGACGACATCGACCTTGTGGACATCTGTGTGCCGAACAACGTGCACGCCGAAATAGCTATTGCCGCGGCGAAGGCCGGCAAGGCTATCATCTGCGAGAAACCCCTGGCGCTCACGGGCGAACAGGCCAAGACAATGGTCGACGCCGTCGAAAAGGCGGGAGTGGCCAATCTCGTCTCGTTCAACTACCGCCGCGTGCCTGCGGTTACGCTGGCCAAGATGCTGATCGACGAGGGCAGGCTGGGACGGATTTTCCATTATCGCGCCAACTTCCTGCAGGACTGGACGATATCTGCTGATGTTCCGCAGGGCGGTATGGCTACCTGGCGGCTGGATGTCAAGGCCGCCGGCTCCGGCGTCACCGGTGACCTGCTGGCGCACTGTGCCGACACCGCAATGTGGCACAACGGCCCCATCGACAGCGTATGCGCCACGACCGAGACCTTCGTCAAGGAACGCAAGCACGTTGAGACGGGCAAGATGGAGAAGGTCGGCATCGATGATGCGTGCATTTTTATGTGCAGGTTCGATAACGGCTCGCTGGGCAACTTCGAATCCACACGCTACGCCCGCGGCCACAAAGCTCTCTACACTTTCGAGATCAACGGTGAGAAGGCGTCCATCGCATGGGACCTGCACGATCTGCACCGTCTGAGCTACTTCGATCACGCCGACGAGTCGATAGTTCGCGGCTGGCGCTCGGTCCACGTTACCGATGGTGACATGCCCTACATGGACAAATGGTGGGTGCCTGGTCTTCAGATCGGTTACGAGCATACGTTTGTACATCAGACGGCCGACTTTTTGGAAGGTCTTGCCGAAGGCAAGCCGGCCTCGCCCACGTTCAAAGAAGCCCTGGCAACGCAATATCTCTGCGATGCCGTGCTCAAATCCGCCGCGAACAAGACCTGGGAGAAGGTACAGAAACCGTAACGAAGGGAGGATATATGTCAAAAAAATCTATAGCCGGCAAGGCCCTTGAGCAGGGCAAGGGTGTAGTGAGACTCGCACCGAACTGGGTGCCCCGTTCATTTTGTGTGCCGGGCAGGCGCATCAAGCTGCATCCGGATGACTACTATGCGATGGGCGGCGAGCGCGGCGGCATCGACGAGCGATGGTTTGCCTCGACGACCCCGGCCGACAACGGCCCGCTGACTTCCAAGGATGAGGGCCTTAGCTTCATCGTCTTCGAGGACGGCGGCAAGATCGAGAAGGTCCGATTGCTCGACGCGGTCGCCGAGCTGAAGGGCCAGCTCATCGGCTCGAGGCTGTGGGACGAGCACGGGCGCTGGCCCATGTACTCGAAGTTCTTCGACAACAAAGCGGCTCTGCCCCACCACATCCATCATCGCGACAAGGACGCCGCGCTCACCGGCCAATTGGGAAAGCCCGAAGCGTACTACTTCCCGCCTCAGGCTAACAATCATGGCGGCCAATTCCCATATACCTTCTTCGGGCTCTATCCCGGTGTGACCAAGGAACAGGTCCGCAAGGCTCTGCTGGACGCCGCAGAGGGCAGAGACAACTCGATCACGTCCCTGGCGCCGGCCTATAGGCTCGACGTCGGGACCGGCTGGGATGTCCCGCCGGGCGTGCTTCACGCTCCGGGCAGTCTCTGCACATACGAGCCGCAGAAGGCCTCGGATGTGTTTGCGATGTACGAGAACATCACCCACGATCAGGTTGTGCCCAAAGAGTTGTTGTGGAAGGATACGCCGAAGGACAAAGACGGCGACGTCGATTGGCTGCTCAGTGTGATCGACTGGGATCTCAATGTCGATCCTGATTTTGCCAAGAATCGCTTCATGGCTCCCAAGCCGGTTAAGCCTGCTGCCGAGATGGAGACCGAGGGCTACATCGAGAACTGGATCTGCTATAAGTCCGACGCCTTCAGCGCCAAAGAGCTGACCGTTCTGCCTGGCAAGACCGTTACCATCAAGGACAGCGCCTGCTACGGTTTCATTACAATGCAGGGGCACGGCAAGTTCGGCGTCTGGGATATCGAGACCCCGGCACTGATTCGGTACGGCCAGTTAAGCGACGACGAGTTCTTCGTCTCCGAAGCGGCGGCCAAGGAAGGCGTCGTCATCACGAATCCGTCGAAGAACGATCCGATAGTCCTGCTCAAGCATTTTGGGCCCGGCAATCCCGACCTGGTTCTCGAGTAGATCCTGAAATTGCGGTTGCGTAAATGACAAGACCCCATCCTGGTTTCGACCGGGAAGGGGTCTTAATTCATTTGGGGATGCGGTGGCAGTTCTCAGACGTCACAAAGCGCTACTGCCTCGGTCAGACCTTCCAGCGGATCACGCGTCGGTACGAACTCATGACCCACGTAGCCCTGGTAGCCGGTCTTGACGATTTCTTTCATTATCGCCGGATAGTTGATTTCCTGCTTGTCATCGAGTTCACCGCGACCGGGGTTACCGGCCGTGTGGTAGTGGCCGATGTAGTCTTTGTACTGCCGGATGCGGGAGATGACGTCGCCATCCATAATCTGAACATGGTAGATGTCGAACAGGATCTTCATTCTTGGCGAGCCGACCTTCTTGACGATTTCCATGCAGTAGTCCGTGTGGTCGCCCTGATAGCCCGGATGTCCCTTCATCTCGACGTCGACCCGGCTGTTGAGAATCTCCAGGCAGAGGTTGACCTTCTTCTTCTCGGCGTGGCCGATTATTTTCTTGAGGCCGCTCACGCAATTCCTTGCGCCGGCGTTGTCGGAGATGTTCTCGCGAAAACCGGTAAATGCGATGACGCTGGGGAAATTGTACTCGGCGCAGGCGTCGATCGTATCACGGGTCTTTGCGACAATCATGTCATGGTATTCGGGATTGTTGAAGCCCTTTACGAACGGAGGATCGGGCATCCCGTTCGGCGCCAGGGCGCAGATGAGGCCGTGCTTCTTTAGCGCGGGAAAATCGGTGGGGCCGACCAGCTCGATGCTCTTGCAGCCGAGTTGCTTGGTGATCTGACACATCTGCTCCATATCCCAGTAATTGGCGAAGCACCACGCGGCGACAGAATGGTTGATATGTCCCCTGGTGGCTGCACGTTTGATGCCTCCGTACTTGTCCATCGTAGAGCATGAACCCAGCGTCAGGGCCGCAGCGCCCGTGCCGGCAGCCATTTTGAGCATGTTGCGCCGGCTGATGTTGCTAGCTGTGTGGCGTTTATTACTTTCGCTCATATCGAGTTCCTTTCTGTTTGTGTGATAGTCAAGCCGCCAGAGATAAGATTTTCTGGCGCCGGCGTCAAGAAAAAAACGATATGTTGACAACGCCTCAAGGGCATTCGCGGCCTTCTGGGTGCCCGAAATAGCCTTTGACAGGGTCCGCAGCATGTCCTATGATGTGCCGGCTACAAATGGGTGTTTTGTAGGAGTTTGTAATGAAGCAGGATCTGAACCGGCGCAGTTTCCTCAAAGCCGCGGGTATCGGCGGGGCGGCAGTCACAATTCCGGCACTTTCGGCATGGGCGCGGAGGGCCGAAACGGGCGAAAAGTGGAGGATGCGGCTGTCGACATCCTCGATCCATTTCATGGGATTGCCGATCGAGCAGGCGTGCGAGAGAATCGCTAGGCTCGGATTCGAGGCGATCGACATCTGGTCGGCTCACCAGGGCTGTCCGCCCCTCGACGATGTCGCAAATCGCTTGGGGCCCGATGGCCTCAAGGAACTGCTGGCCAGCAACAAGCTCAAACTGTTTGCGTTCTCAGTCTATAGGGGCGGCTACGAACGCTACGCCGAGCTGCTGGGCAAGGCCGGAGGAGGCGTGGCTGTTCGCGGCAGTTCCGGGCCGTGCAAGCCTGATGAGCTGACCGCAAAGATGCGCCAGTTCCTTGAGGGTCTCAAGCCCCTGGCCGAGCTGGCG
>LJTR01000202.1 GCA_001303465.1 Phycisphaerae bacterium SG8_4 | reverse complement strand
GATCCTTTTGAAATCCGCAACCTCCAGCACCGCGCCTATTCCGAACATCGTCAGCGCGAAGAACCAGTTCATGTAGCTCTTCAAAGCCACAAACGGCCCGGGCCAGACGTACGCTACGACCCCGAAGGCAACTACCCAGATGGCGAAATATTTCGTGTAGAAGGACAGTGTCTTTTTCAACATGGCGCAAAGTATAAGTCCTCGCCGTTTGCGTGACAATGTGCAATTGTCTCGATACCTTACGAATCTCGCGATGCCTTACTCCCTTTGTAATTGCGCCTGCTCACTGTGCTCAAGCAAGAATGTCTTTGTAGTCTGCGCAGTATTGCTTCTGCTTGCACAAGGCGCAGTGAGTTCCTCTCCAGATGTTGTCGAACTGCTCCATTACCTTGCCGACTATTGTCTCGTCGTCGGTTATGATGCCGGACTCGAAATTTCTCTTGTGTTCGCTCTTGGCGCCCATGCCGGCGCCGGTGAGATTGGCGCTGCCGGTATAGGCGAAGCTGCCGTCGATTACCAAGGCTTTGAGATGGACTCTAGGGCACAGGATTCGCTCCATGCCGTCTATCAGATTCGGGTACCTGTCGAAATCCCTTCGAAACGCCGGGCCCGGTTCTTTGGCGTGCAACAGCCTTATCTCCACACGTTTGTCGACCAGATCAGACAGGATTTCGAGAAACGGGACCATCCTGCGACCTTTGTCCACGTGGAGATCCTTCAGATCGGAGGTGGCGATCCAAACAAATCGGCTAGCCCTCCCGATTCGACCCTGAATCACTTCTTCGTATATGTCTCTGTCCGTAATGAAATCGAGCATGCCAAGCGAAACCGAACCTCACCCATCGGCGAGTTTCAATTCTACCGACGCACGCCTCGAGATGCAATACGGGAGACTCCGGAACGGATTTCGTGAATCAAGATTACGTGGAATGCGTGAAAATTCGGGCTTCTGAAGATGTGGGAGATTAAGGATGCTGTAGACTGTTTTGATTATCTTGTCGTGGCTGTTACTGTTCTTTTGGGGATTCCTGCTGTGACTGTTGGTCTTTCTTCGGGTCGGCCTGGGGCTGGTTCTCGAGTTCCTTCTTCTCTGTTTTCTCACGTTGGATTGCGTCGTATATTTCTCTGCGATGAACAGGTATGCTCTTCGGCGCGGTTATGCCCAGACGGACTTTGTCGCCGCGAACATCGACGATGATGATTTCCACATCGTCACCGATCATAATGGACTCATCTCTCTGTCTGCTTAGAACCAACATTGCTAACTCCTTTTGCTGGCAGGTTTTACTATATTAGTTATTACGCAGAATCCAGCCAACTGTTCGTCCGTCGACTCCTCGAAACATCTCTATCTTCCCGCGACTGTTTCGCTCAGAAGCATTGTCTAAGCCACGCATACTTGACACACCTATATTTCGGCTAATTTCAAGGCCAAAACCAACCATTTTTGTTGTTGTCCGGGCAATTGGATTTGGTTATAAGACTTCGGCAATATAAGTGCTTGATAAGAAGGGGTTTACGTGGTAAGAAAGGGGACAAAAAAGATAGGTTAATTTTGCTCAAACCAGCCTGTTTGGCTAATTCATCTCATGCTTTCGCCAATAGACATATCGGATGGCCATCCAGTAGCCGGCAACCGAACCCAAGGCGCCAAAAGCCACCATCTGCACCGGTAAGACCGAGGCGACCGCATCGCTGAAAAAGGTCGCCGGCCAAGCTTGAGCGAGATATTGTACGTTCTTAGCATAAGTATGCATGCCAAAAGCAGTTACAAGAGCAGTTGCCAGAGCGGTCCAGACATAGCTGACATCCAGAAACCTCTTGAATACGAAGGCCGCAACACCGAACGAAACCAGGACCGCAAACGCTATCTGCGCGGCGGCCGGTTGGGCCGTAACAGAGCCTAATCCGTTATCGGACATTCTGATGTCCTGGGCACATATCTTGATACAGAATTGGGCAACCACGGCGGAGCCGGCCAGTGCAACAATGGCATGTAGGTGCGCGGCCGCAGAAGAGCCCTGCTTTTCTTCTTTTGGCTCCTTGAGTTTCAGGCTTGGACGGATTCTCTGGGCCAGCAACACGCCCGCAAAGCCGGCTGCCACGACGATCAACCAGAAAACCGGTTCGAATCGCAGTGACGCAACAAGTTCCTGGCGCTGGGTAGCCGTGGGATTCTGCTGTATCAGATCGGCCATATTACCGGAGCGAAAGGCCCAGACGGCCAAACCGGACGGCGCGGCCAGGATGCCGATTTCCCGGCCGTAGGGCCAGGAAACAAAATAGCCAATCAGGCCTGCCAGGAATCCCAGGACCACCAGTGGCACCGCACGGCCATAAGCCATATCGCCGATCCGATCGGGCGATCCTGCCAGGTGCCAGCCGGCGCCGTATATCAATGCCACGCCAACCGCTGCGGCGGCCGCTATTCTCAACTTCATCAGCCAGGATAATTCCATAGTGTGACTTTCCTTAACCACGTTGGCGACAGGGTATACCCTTAAGGGTAGTAAATTCCCGCGAGTAGGACCACAACCTGCTATTGCAAAGCCATCTACCCGCGCAAGAACGCGAATTTTCAATCAGGAGCACTCTACTGCCAAGACCCGGACAGGTCAACAACATATTAATATTTGCCGCCTGTGTGTTGGCCGCTTGTGCCGCTCAGGTGGCAGAAACTTTCACCCGCGGGCATTTCTGTCCTTGCGGTACGGAGCATCCGTCCTTAATCCTGCTCACCGCCTGGGCTGGCCGTTGTGTTTTCTCTTCCGTTGGTGTACTTTCTGTGCTACACTGCGTTTGATATCTCCGTCCTGCAAAGGTTCAATTGCGAAGGAGCAAATGGTATAGAAAGGATGCTATGAGCCAATCGAATACACAAACCTGTGAAACCAATTCCAATCTGCTCGGCGAAAACTGCGCAGACGCTGTGGGTGCTGCCGAGAGACTGGAATTAGCTGGCAAGAGATTTCATTTCATCGGCGCCGGGGGAATCGGCATGAGCGGGCTGGCGCAGCTTCTGGTGAAGAACAATGCGCTTATCACCGGGTCGGACGAGATGCCGAGCGAAGTGACGGATAATCTTCAGCGGATCGGTGCTGATATACGAGTCGGCCACGACGCTGAAAATCTCAGCCCGCAAACCGATGCAGTTGTCATCTCTGCCGCGATCAGGGACGACAATCCGGAATTGATTTCGGCACGCCGACGCGGATGCAAGGTCTACAAGTATGCCGAGATGCTGGGCGAGCTGATGAACAGCTACGACGGCATCGCAATCAGTGGAACTCACGGCAAGAGCACGACCAGCGGGTGGCTCACCCACGTGCTCAAGCAAGCCGGCGTTGGAGCGAACTATATAGTCGGGGCCCGGATCAGTCAGTTGGGCAGCTCTTCGGGCACCGCTGACAGCAGACATTTTGTGGCCGAGGCGTGCGAATACGACCGGAGCTTTCTCAACCTCAAACCCAAAATCGCCTGCGTGCTGAATATCGAGCAGGACCACCTGGATTATTACGGGGACGAAGACGAGATCGTTGAAGCCTTCGGCGATTTCGCATTGGGTACGAAGCCAAATGGCGTGGTAGTCGCCAATGGCCAGGACGCGAATGTGGGCAAGATGATTGGGGCTTCGCGCTCGCGATGGAACGATAATGCCGTACGATGCGAGACTTTCGGACTTGACGAGAACTGTGATTTCTGTGCCCGGAGCATTACGCTCAGCGACGAACTTAACTGCTTCGATGTCTATCACAACGGCGAACTGCTGGGACCGACGAGAATTTCACTTCCGGGCAACCACAACATCATGAATGCCTTGGCCGTTGCGGCCCTGGCGATCAACGCCGGACTGGAACCTGGGAGCGTGCTCGAATTGCTGGGCGGTTTTACGGGCATCGACCGCCGGCTTATGCTCAAAGGCCAGTTCGGCCGGATTACCGTTCTCGACGATTATGCCCATCATCCAACGGAAATTCGGGCGTCGCTGGCGGCGATAAGGCAGAAGTACCAGCCCGAGCGAATCTGGTGCGTTTTTCAGCCGCATCAGTACAGCAGGACAAGATTTTTGCTTGATGATTTTACAGAAAGCTTTAAGCTAGCCGATGTAACTATTGTGCCGGAGATTTATTTCGTCCGGGATTCGCAGTCGGCCAAGAAGCAGATCAATTCACAGATACTGGTCGAGAAGATGCGAGCAAATGGAACAGAAGCGCTGTTTATCGAGAGCTTCGAAGCCATTTGCGATTATTTGAAATGCAACGTAAGTTCCGGCGAACTGGTTGTAACCATGGGCGCAGGCGATATTTGGAAGGTCGCAGATGACTATCTTCAGTGGCTTGGAGGAAATAGTTGAAACAGACTATCCGCTCGCCAAGAGAACCTGGTACGGCCTCGGAGGGCCGGCTGACTACTTCATCAGACCAAAAGACACCGAACAACTCAAAGAGGTGGTCCAGCGCTGCAACGAAAATGGAATCCGGATTCACGTAATGGGTTTCGGGTCCAATCTGCTCATAAGTGACGCCGGTGTCAGGGGGGCGGTGATTAAGCTGGAGGCGGGGCAGTTTGCCGGCGTCGAGTTCAGCGAGCAGGTAGCCACCGCCTGGGCAGGGGCCGAGTTGAGCAAACTTGTTCTGACCTGTGTGGAAAAGGGGCTTTCGGGCATAGAGACCCTTACAGGCATACCCGGCTCGATCGGCGGAGCGGTTAAGATGAACGCCGGCGGCAACTTCGGTGATTTCGGAGCAGCGGTGGAAACTGTTGCTCTCATGGACAGTACGGGCAACATTTTCGAAAAGAGCAAGCCAGAGCTTGAATTCGATTACCGCCGGACAAATATCACGGCCAAGTTCATTCTGAACGCGCGGCTGAAACTGGGCGCCGGTGACCCGGAGCAGATCATGCGAACGGTCAAGGAAATCTGGATTTACAAGAAGAACAGTCAGCCGTTGAACACGAAGAATTCCGGCTGCATATTCAAGAATCCCAGGGGAGTTTCAGCGGGTGCCTTGATTGACAGGGCGGATCTAAAAGGACTCCAAATTGGCGGGGCCGTAGTCAGCGAGAAGCACGCAAACTTCATTATCGCCGAGAAGGGATGCACCAGCGACGACGTTATAAAACTGATAGATGCCGTAAAGAAGGGTGTCAGGGAAAAGTCTGGCGTCGATCTGGAACTCGAAATTGAGATTTGGTGACTGGGATTCGAAGCAATAGCAAGTTGAGAATAGTAAACAGCAAATCAAAAGTGGCCGTGCTTGCCGGCGGTATCGGTTCCGAGCGGCAGATCAGTATTGCCAGTGGCAGGTGTGTGGCCGATGCGTTGGAGCAGGCCGGTTTTGCGGTAGTGACAGCCGATGTCCGGCCTGACAATCTCGACATACTCGGTGACGCCGGTATTGATGTGTTCTTTCCCGTCCTGCATGGTGAATTCGGTGAGGACGGTCGACTCCAACGGATACTCGAAGCCAAATCACTGCTCTACACCTCAAGCGGATCGGAGGCAAGTGAATTGGCGTTTGACAAGATGGCAAGTAAGAAGCTCTTTGACGACGTCGGGGTCGCCACACCTGCGGCCGTTGAATTTGTCTCCGGGATTGATCTTCCCCGACTCGAAGACCAGTTGAGTGATTTGGCGGGCAAATACGTCGTCAAGCCCGTCAGGCAGGGAAGTAGCGTTGGGGTCACCATAGTCTCGACGCCACATGAAGCTCTCCGTGCCGCGCAGGAAACCTTCGGCGAGTTCGGCAATTGTATGATTGAAGAATTCGTCCCTGGAAGGGAAGTGACCGTGGGCATACTGTGCGGCCGGGCACTGCCGATCATAGAGATCCGAACTCAGAGTGACTTCTACGACTACGACGCAAAATACGTTGACGATCAAACAGAGTATCTCTTCGACACAATTACAGACCCGGCCCTGGCGGCAACTATCAGTCGGGCAGCGATCGATTGTTTCGATGTGCTCGGCTGTCGGCATTTCGCCAGGGTTGACTTCGTTCTGGGCGACGACCAAATCGCCCGAGTTCTGGAGGTAAATACGATCCCGGGCTTTACGAGTCATTCACTGTTGCCCAAGGCGGCGGCAAAAGCGGGACTGTCGATGAGCGATCTGTGCACGAGAATCGTCGAAGCCGCATCTTCGTCGCTCGCAGGGCACAAGGCGTAGGGCAAAATAAGAAAAGATGGCAGCCAGAAAGAGAAAGAAAAAGGGCAAAACGAAGGTCATATCATCCTTGCTCAGTGTCCTGCAAAGAAAGAAGAAGAAGCAGGCGAGCTGGGTCGGGCCGGGTTTGAGAGCCATCTTGAGAGTTTTGGCTATCGTTTGCCTTCTAAGCGGGGCAGCGCTCGGGCTTCTGTTTTTGGAGGAATATGTAAAAGACACCGCCGGCACGTCCGAAGATACTTTCTATCTGGAGCTGGCTGGCGTCCCCGCCTGGGTGGACGCCCGGCTCAGGAACAAAGTTCAAGAGATTGCCAAGGGCGGCGGGGTAAATGTCAGATCCGATGACGATGCCGCATTGGTGGTCCGGCGAAACATCGAGAAACATATCGCCTGGCTGGACGATGTGACGGTACGGATCAAGCAGGACGTGCTCCGCGTTGAGGGACGCTGGCGAAAACCGGTTGCTCTGATCAGAACAGACCTTGTAGAGCAGCGTTATGTCGACTCGCAGCAGGTCGTGCTCGATTATATGCCGTTGCCCGGGCTGCCCATCGTAGAGGTGGTGGGATTAGCCAAGACAATTGACATGCCTGAGCCGGGCAGAGCCTGGCTGTGTGACGAGCTTGCCGCCGCGACGAAGATATTGGACCGGATGAATCAGATGGACAAGAACTTCGCGTCGGACAAGCCGCTGCTGTTTGAAATTGACAGGATCGACATGAGAAATTTCAACGGCCGGCGTGATGAGGGCGAGCCACACATTGTTCTGTACACCAAGGACAACGTCCAGATTATCTGGGGAGCTGAGTGGGGCAAATGGCAGCAACATCTGGAATCCACCGATCAGGAGAAATTGGCCAAGCTCTGGGGTTATTACCGGCAGCACGGTACACTTGCGGTCGGCGTAAAATACATCAATCTGCGGGACCCGCAGGACAAAATACCGCTGCCTATAGACAAGTACTAGACGTTTGCAGGATCATTCAACGCCCTCGCCAGATCAACGTAGCGATATGGGATTCGAAATTCGGCGCAGACTGATTTGAGTTTGGCCAGAACCGCTTCGCTCAATTCGCTTTGGAAGGCCGCATCCCCACTACAGCAGAATATCCGACAGCCCGCAAACCGGTGCTCGTGAATGCCGCACTTGCCGTCGATGTTGTAAGGGCATCGACCTGCCGGCATTGCCTTGATCTTCTCAGTGCCCAGACTAACAGTCAAGTACATCAACTCCGGTAGAGTGACAAACAAGCGATGGTCGTACGAATCGAAATCACAGCAGTTACCACAGCACTTGCACGCTCCGGCCACACTACCGCCGCGACGGATCTGCGAATCCAGCCAGTCGTAAATCTCCGCAACTCTATCTATGAGCCGGTTGTCGGCCCGGTATGCTGCCACCATCTTCTGCATTTCCTGATCTTCTCAATTTCCTCGAGGCTGTAGAGTCTGCCCCGATTGATGCCGGGGCACTTGCGCGCCGCCTGGTTCCATGTGCCGGGGCTCTTCAGATTCTCCGGCCAGAAAGGCCAACTCCTGCACTGACCAGGGCGCACCAAATAGATCACGCATCCCCTTTGGCCGTCGCGGTCTCGCAGGAATATGCAGTCTCTCGTCACTGCTTCCTCAATGATCGTTGTCCGCAAACCCACGCGCCGGGTGTATTTTTGCCGCAACTGCTCGACCGTCATCTTGAGGTGCTCAGCAATGAATTCAATCTCCGGCTTGGCGACCCAGATGTAACCTTCGCCCGGCCCCGAGCAGCACCCGCCGCACTGCGCGCATTCAAAGTGCAAACCGGCGGCATACCACGGAGTCTTGTTTCCAGCTGCAGATTTCATGGATCCTCAATTGTCATTCCTGTGCGAGCGGACATCAACCTTGCCAAAGGCGTTCTGGATTCCGGCTTCGGCG
>LJTR01000005.1 GCA_001303465.1 Phycisphaerae bacterium SG8_4 | reverse complement strand
CCAAGCTCTTTGCGCAGGCGCGAGAGCTTCTCCAACGGCCTGCTTATCCGGCAGGTTACTTCCATGTTATTGACGCCCGTATTGATGAGGGCCTCGGCGGTCTTGACTATGTCGAGTTTGTCCTGGTTGAAGACGAGAATAAAGCCGTCTCGTAACAATGTCGTTATTGCATTCTTGATATTCATTGTCACTCCCTACAGTCTTCTTAAGTGAAAACCACCATCGACGTTGATCACCTGGCCCGTCGAGAAATCAAGCCTGCCTTCGGCGATGGCGCCAACCGCCTTTGCGATGTCCTGGGGCTGGCCCCATCGTTTAATCGGTGTCAATCCCTCTGCGATCAGCTTGTCGTATTTGTCCTTAACCACACTGGTCATGTCGGTCGCAATAATGCCGGGGCTGATCTCGAATACGCCGATTCCGTATTCGGCAAGTCTGTCGGCATACAGTTTGGTCATCATCGAGATTCCGGCTTTGCTCAGACAGTATTCGCCCCGCGCCGGCGAGCTTGTGTACGATGAGATTGATCCGGTGCTGACGATCCGATATTTGCGGTCGGGGTACTTCTTTTTCTGTTCGACCATCCAGTTGGCCACCTTCTGGGTAAGGAAGTAGGGGCCCTTGAGGTTTATGTTCATTACCCTGTCATAACTTTCTTCGGTGGCCTCGAGAAGATCCAGTCTTTTAGAAGGCGCCACACCTGCATTGTTGACAAGCATATCGCATCTGCCGAATTTCGACTTGGCGAGAGCCGCCAGACTGTCACGGTCGGCGGCGCTGCTGACGTCGCCGCGCAGAATCTCGCAGTCGGCGCCGAGCTCCCTGATCTGTTCTTGCGTCTGGGCTGCACGCGACTGATCCGGCTCGCCTTCAGGTGTGAAGTCAAAGAAGTTGATCAGAAGGTCATAACCCAAGGATGCTAATTCCAGGGCGATGGCCTTTCCAATACCGCGACTTGCTCCGGTGACAATTGCTGCGGGTCTGTCTGCCATTTGTACAATCCTCTCTTAGGCCTGTTGTCTGAGAAATTCGTCTATTTCGTTCGCAGCCGCCATTCCATCGGCAACGGCTGCCACTACCGTCGATGGGCCTCTGACAAGATCACCACCGGCAAAGACCCCCGGCCTCGACGTTGCCAGTGTCCCTTCTTCTGTCCGGATCAAACCGCCCTTTAGCTCGACGCCCGGCAGGATTTCTCCGATATCTTCCTGCGGCCCCTGGCCAATCGCCTCCACGACGAGGTCCATATCAAGCTCGTAAGCGCTGGATTCGACCAGTTCGGGTCTGCGCCTCCCGCTCTCGTCCGGCTCGCCCAGTCTGGTTACGCACAGTTTGATCCCCGTCAGTTTTCCGGCGATGGAGGTATACCCGGTCGGCTGTGTCAGTATCAGAAAATGCACGCCCTCGTTCACAGCCCTGTCGCGCTCGCCACTCCAGGCGGGCATCTCTTTGAAAGAACGGCGATAGATCAGAAATACATCCTTGGCGCCGAGCTGCTTGGCTGTTACCGCCGCGTCCATGGCGGTATTTCCCCCTCCTATGACCGCCACGAACTGGCCATCAAGATCGAGGGCACCCGGTTTCTTCGCGGTCGAAAGAAACTCCATCGCATTCCACAAGCCGTCTACTTCTTTGTCCTTGTCTGCGACGCTGACCGATTCGGACAGGCCCATGCCGATAAATGTCGCGTCGAATCCCTCTTCGACTATCGTCTCCAGATTGAAATCTCCGTCCAATTCTCTGCCCAGGCGCAGTTCCATGCGTTCGGCCGGCACATCGGCGAAAACCGCTGCGATTTCGTTCTTGAGAGAATTGCTTTGCCTGTCGTGCGGTATGACAGATGATATCATTCCGCCGAATTCAGTGCTTGCGTCGAACAGCGTCACCTTATGGCCCGCTTCGAGCAGTTTCGCCGTACAGGACAAACCCGCAGGGCCGGCGCCGATTACTGCTATATTCTTTTTAGTTGTCTCGGCCGGGATTTGCAGCTTTGACCAGCCGTTTCGATTGGCCTGCTCGGCAAGGTACATCTGTATCTCGGCGATCGGCAGGGGGCCGTCGCCAATAAAGCCCTGCAAACAGTGACCTTGGCATTGCTGCTCGACCGGACACAACCAGGCGCATATTTCGGGGAAGATATTTGCCTGTCTGAGAACCTCGTAGGCGGCCCTTTCTTCGCCGTCCAGGAACAGGCCGATGAATCCTGGTATGTCGACGCCAGCGGGGCATCCTAACTGGCATGTCGGCTCCTGGCATTTTCGACAGGCTGACCCGAGCCGCACGAGGTTGTCCCTGTCGCTCATCCGCCCCCGCTCGAATATGGGACCGTAGACTTTGTTGTCTCGCACAACGCATCCGGCCATGCCGCCGTCGCGCATTATCTGGGTGCAGGCGCTGCAGGCCACACAGACTTTATCCGGTGACATCTGCCCTCTGATAAGAATGTCCCTGGCGAAATCCGGGTATGCAAACGCCATGCGTCCGGCGCCGATCAGAGTAGTCCGTCCGTCTGCCTTGTTTGCCGCCGCGACATTGGCGAACATCGTTCGCAGCCAGCTATAGCCGGTGCCCACGATCGCAACATCGCGAAATTCCCTCTGAATTTCAGCCGTCAGGCCGATGAGCCGGTTGACACCTGCGAGCGGATGTTCGGGCTCTTCGTATCCGCCCACAATCGTCTCATTGAAAGGTCTGCCGACATGCGGATTGAAATACGGATTTGCGATGGTAATGTTGATCAGTCTGACGCCGCGCTGTTGCAGCAGGGCGATCAGCTTCTTGGGCTCTTCCAAGTTGGGTTTTGTGTAATCGTCTTTGTCGACCGCCCAGCCGTAGGGATATGGAATCGCGTCGTAGACGCCAAGGCGGGTCGTGACCGCGGTATCTTCACCGAGTTCGGCATGAATCCTGTCTATTGTCTCCAGCACGAATCTCGTTCGATTCTCGAATGAGCCCCCGTACTTCCCTTTCCTGTTATAGCATGCAAACAGTTCGTTGATGAGGTACCCGTGACAGGACTTGATATCGACGGCGTCGAATCCTACGTCAAATGCCATCCTCGCCGCATTGACATAAGCATTCTGGAGTTCATCCAGGTATTCGTCTGTCACCAGCGGCCAGTCATCCGGTATCTTGCTCTTGACATCGGGATTTGGCACCTGCTGAGGGATAAGCGGATCGCGGTAAGGGTCGCGCTGAGGAATAATCGGATGCGCTGCGCCTTCGGGTTTGCTGTACCTGCCCGAATGCGTCAACTGCAGCACGATTACCGGCTTGTGGTACGGCCCCATACTCCCGGCCGCTGCCTGCCGCATCATCTTTACCATTGCGGCAAAACTGTCTCTGCTTGACTCGTTGATCCACAATTGCCTCGGATTGGCCCTGGCTTCGGGCACGACCGCCGTCGCTTCGGCCCAGATCAGACCGGCACCGCCTGCGGCGAATCTCTCGTATCGTCTCAGCGTGAGTTTGCTGGGCCTGCCCTGGGCATCGCCGTCGCAGCCCTCCATGGGGTGCACCGCCAGCGAATTCGGTATCAGAAGTCCGCCGGCCCGCACGGGCTGAGCCAGAATCGAAACGTCCTCTATCGCCTCGACCGAGACGTTCAATTGCTCACTCAGTCGCTTCAGATCGTCAATTTCACGCAGCCGGAATTCCCACATCTTGTCGTTCGCCTCATGGTTTGCTACCTGCCAAGTTTCTCTTTTAGGAACCTGGCCGTATAACTATTGCTGTTCTTGACGATATCCTCAGGTCTGCCCGCGCCGACAACCTCGCCGCCTGCATCGCCGCCCTCGGGGCCCAGGTCTATAATATAGTCCGCCATCTTGATTACATCAAGGTTATGCTCGATCACGACCACAGTGTTGCCGCAATCTGTGAGCCGCTGCAGAACGTTCAGCAGGTTGTGGATGTCGGCGAAGTGCAGCCCGGTGGTCGGTTCGTCGAGAAGATACAAGGTATGGCCCGTTGCCGCTTTGCCTAATTCGGCCGAGAGTTTGACCCGCTGTGCCTCGCCGCCGGAGAGAGTCGTCGAGGCCTGGCCCAGCTGCATATAACCCAGTCCGACGTCGGCCAACGTTCGCAATATCCGGATAATGGTCGGGAAATTCGCGAAGAAATCGAGCGATTCCTCAATCTGCATATCGAGCACGTCGGCGATATTCTTGCCTTTGTACGTAACCGCGAGGGTCTCCGGATTGTACCTGGTGCCCTTACAGCTCTGGCATCTGACGTACACGTCGGGCAAAAAGTGCATCTCGATCTTCTTCGTTCCCTGGCCTTTGCAGTATTCGCATCGGCCGCCTTTGACATTGAAGCTGAACCGTCCGGGCTTGTAGCCTCGAATCTTTGCTTCTCTCGTCATGCTGAACAGCTTTCTGATCACATCGAAGGCGCCGGTATATGTCGCCGGGTTGCTCCTCGGCGTCTTTCCGATGGGCGACTGGTCGATCTCTATGACCTTGTCGATCTGCGAAGTGCCCAGGACGCTCCTGTGCGCGCCGGGTTTGCCCCGAGACTGATACAACCGGCGCTTGAGGGCCTTTAGCAGAATCTCGCTGACCAGCGTACTCTTGCCCGAGCCGGATACGCCTGTCACACATGTGAATACGCCGAGAGGGAATTTGACGTCGATATTCTTGAGATTATTCTCGGCCGCCGCCTTGACTTCGATGCACCTTCTTAGATTGTAGCGTCGTCTCTTTACAGGCAGCTCAATGCTCTTTCTGCCGCTCAGGTAGTCACCCGTCAGCGACTGTCTGCAGTCGGTGACATCGCTGAGATTGCCCTGGGCCACGACTTCGCCCCCATGCGCACCGGCGGCCGGTCCGATGTCGACGATGTGATCGGCGCATTTGATTATATCCTCATCGTGCTCGACCACGAGGACCGTGTTACCTGACTTGCTCAGTCGCTGCAAAATCCCCAGCAATCTATCGTTGTCGCGCTTGTGAAGGCCTATTGTCGGCTCGTCCAGCACGTAACAGACTCCGACCAGGCCGCTGCCGACCTGAGTGGCCAGACGGATTCGCTGCGCTTCGCCGCCGGCGAGCGTACTGCTGGTCCGATCCAGGGTCAGATACCCGAGCCCGACGTCAACCATGAATTTGAGCCGGGCCTTTATCTCCTTGAGCGCCGCCGCGGCGATGATGGTTCTTTCCTCGTCCAGTTTCAGCCTGCTGAAGAACCTCTGCGCCTTCTCGATGTTGAGAGCAGCCAGCTCATTAATGCTCTTGCCCCCGACCTTGACTGCTATGGCCTCGGGCCTTAGCCTGGCGCCGTGACAGCTCTGGCAGGGTTGCTGAGAAAGATAACCGGTCAGCCTGGTTTTAACGTATTCGCTGGTGGTGTTCTCCCAGCGCCGAACGAGGTTTGGAATGACGCCCTCGAAGGACATGCCGTATTTCTTCTCATCGGCCGGGCTTGTCCCGTGCATCAGAATCCTTGCGTATTCCTTCGGTATTTGCTTGAACGGTATCGCTTTACTGGTGCCCATCTTCCGACAGAATCTCTTGACGAGCCTGTTGTAGAAGATGTTCATCCTCTTGCCGCCCTTGCGCCAGGCGTCGATAGCGCCGTTTTCCAACGAGACGGTTTTATCCGGTACGATCAGGTCGGGGTCGAACTCGAGTATTGTCCCCAGGCCGTCACAGCTCTTGCAGGCGCCGTAGGGGCTATTGAAGCTAAACAGCCTCGGCGAGAGTTCTTCGAGACTGGCCTGCGGATGTTTGGGGCAGGCGAACTTTTCGCTGTAGATAACTTCCTTCCACTTGCCGTTGCCCTCTTTTGTTTTGGCCGCATCGGGTTCTTGCAGCAGAACGAGGAGCACACCGTCGGCCAATTTCAGCGCGGTTTCGACCGAATCGGCCAGCCGAACGCGAATAGTATCCTTCAGGATCAACCTGTCGACGAGCGCTGCTATATTGTGCTTCTTGTTCTTGCTGAGTTCGGGGGCGTTGCGGACATCGTAAATGCTTCCGTCGACACGGACGCGGACGAAACCCTCGCGTTGTATGGTGGCGAAAATGTCCTTGTGCTCGCCTTTCTTGCCGCGAACCAGCGGGGCGCAGATCTGGATTTTCGTCCCTTCGGGCCGGGTGAGAATCGATTCGACTATCTGTGCGGGGTGCTGGCATGTGATCGGCTTGCCGCACACCCAGCAGTGCGGCTGGCCGGCGCGGGCGAATAGCAGCCTGAAGTAGTCGTATATTTCGGTAGTTGTCGCCACCGTCGAGCGGGGATTGTGGCTGGCGCTTCGCTGCTCGATCGCGATAGTAGGCGGCAGGCCCGTGATCTCGGAGACCGCCGGTTTCTGCATCTGTTCGAGGAATTGCCGGGCGTAGGCGCTTAGCGACTCGACATATTTCCTGCGTCCTTCGGCGTAAATAGTATCGAAGGCCAGTGAACTCTTGCCGGAGCCGCTTATCCCGGTGATCACCACCAGTTTATCTCGAGGGATGCTCAGATTGATATTCTTGAGATTGTGCTCGGCGGCACCTGTAATCTTGATTGCTTTTTCTATTTGCCCAGCCATCCTGCTTTCTTACTGATGTCAGTAACTAAATGAAATATTCCACCCTAATACAAACCGATAATTGTACCAAGGCGGCGTGAAAAGGTAAAATGGTTCTTGCCAAAAAACTGATATTCAATCATCAGAAGATCTGTGAAGAAGCTGCACAAATGGAATTTGTCGTACTCGCAGGCCAGAGAGGTCCAGAGGAGCCTTGCTGACAAGGTCCAGTTTACTCCGCTCGCGAGGAGTCCGAGGCTGGTTGCAGGCATTGATTGTGCCTTCAGCAGAGATGGCCAGAGGATTCTTGCTGCCGTAGTTGTTCTGACCCTGCCCGAGCTGGAGCTTGTCGAAACGACCAGGGCTGTCAGAAAAGTGACATTTCCCTATATACCGGGGCTGCTTTCCTTTCGCGAAGCTCCCGTTTGTATCGCCGCGGTCGAGAAGCTGACAAGCTGGCCCGATGTGTTTATCATTGACGGCCAGGGGATCGCCCATCCCCGCCGGCTCGGTCTGGCGGCGCATCTGGGGCTGTTCTTCGATAATCCGACTATCGGCTGCGCAAAAAGCAGGCTGACCGGCGACTTCGAAGGGCCTCCTTCGGAGAAGGGGGCCCACACGTTCTTGAAAGCACAATCCGAGACAATCGGCGCCGTGGTCAGGACGCGCAGCGGCGTCAAGCCGGTTTTCGTCTCGGTTGGAAACAAGTGCGTGCTGGACGATGCGATAAGAATCGTCCTGGCTTGCGCTCTCAAGTATCGACTGCCCGAGCCGACCCGGCTTGCCCACCAGGCGGTGGGAAAGCTGAAGCTGGAGACTTAGCCTGCCGAATCGGCGGCGAGAGCATGTGCTTATTGTGAGACGACTATTGCCGAGTTGATCACTATCGGCTCGACGGGCACGTTGGAGTAGCCGGAGCGGGTCGTAGTTTCCACCCGTGCGATCGTGTCCACAACGTTCATGCCTTCTATCACCTTGCCAAAGACGGCATAGCCGGGATTGGCATTTGCGACATAGTTCAGGGGCGAATTGTCTACGTGATTGATGAAGAACTGACAAGTCGCGCTATCAGGATCATTGCTGCGAGCCATCGCGATGGTGCCTCGCACATTCCTTAACCCGTTGCTGGCTTCGTTGGTGATCGGGTTGCGTGTTTCCTTCTGGGTCATCTCTGCTGTGAAGCCGCCTCCTTGTATCATGAAGCCGTGTATGACCCTGTGGAATATCGTTCCGTTATAGAAACCCGCCCGCACGTAGCCGAGGAAGTTCTCGACCGTAACGGGCGCCGCCTGGGCATTGAGTTCGATGACGATATCGCCGGCGCTTGTCTGAAGCTTCACGAGATTGCGTTGCGGTTTGGCGGCTTCTTCGGCCGCCGGTGTCTTCTTCATTTGCTCACCGCACCCACAGAGCATAATCGCGACGGCCAACAATCCACAGAACCGAGACTTACTGATCATAATATGTGTCTCCAAAAATCTTCACTTCGTTGACAGGCTTGCGGTATCGCGCCGCGGTCATTGCGAGACAACGCTAGCGGATATTATCACGACAGGTTCCACGGGAACGTCGTCCATCCCGTGCTTCGTCGTTGTTTCCACCGATGCGATTGAGTCGACGACGTCCATTCCTTCCACGGCCTTGCCAAAAACCGCGTACCCCGGATTGGCACTGCCGGCGTAGTCTAGAAAATCGTTGTCTTTGTGATTGATGAAGAACTGAGCGGTCGCGCTGTCAGGGTCGCTTGTCCGTGCCATTGCGAGTGTGCCCCGCTCATTTTTCAAGCCATTGGCGGCTTCATTTACGATTGGCTCACGTGTTTGCCCCTGGGACATATCTTCGGTGAAACCGCCGCCTTGTATCATGAAGTTCGGTATGACCCTGTGGAAGATCTTGCCGTCGAAGAAGCCGTCTTCCACATATTTAAGAAAATTCTCGACCGTGACAGGGGCGGCCTGTTCGTTGAGTTCAATGACGATATCTCCCATACTTGTTTGAAGCTTTACCATTGTTTCCCGTACCTTTGCCTTTCTTGTCTCTAATCACGGCGGCAGGTGAAAGTATAGGCCCTTGCCTATATGTCACCGTCGATCTTCTCACGCCATCTGTTCTTCTTAACAGAGTTGAGGATTTTCTTTGCGCATTCCAGCGCCGCCAGGGCCTCCTGGGCGCTGACCTCGGGCGTAAGCTCTCTGTTTGTAACCGCCTGCAGGAACGCCTCCTGCTCCAGGCGGATAGGTTCTTTGTCGTCTATGTCAAGCTGCTCTACATGCAGCAGGTCGGGCCAGTTCATCGTCTCGAAGTCGAAGGTCCCGGCCTCTTTATGCTCCTGTATGCACTTGACAACGTTGATATTGGGATCGGCTTTAACGATGATCCCGCTCTTTTTGAGATAATCCACGCTCAGGTATGCCTGGCGGCTGAAGACTCTCACCCTTCTGTCGGTCTTCAAGCCGAGTCTCGATGCGGTAATGTTTGCTATGCAGCCGCTCTCGAAGACGATCCTCGCATTGCAGATATCTTCCTCTTCTCCGATGACGTTGACGCCGACGGCATCGACTCTCTTGATTTTGCTCGCCGCCAGAGACAGGATAATATCTATATCGTGAATCATCACATCCAGAACTACTCCGACGTCGGTCGAACGGAACGGATAAGGACTGATGCGGTTGGCCTCGATGAACTTTGGTTCGATGTCGAGTCTCTTGATTGCCTGAGCGACCGGGTTGCATCGTTCGGAATGGCCCACGGCTACGACGGTGTTGTGTCTTTTTGCGAGGGCGGCAACCTTCTTGCCTTCTCTGACGTTGGCCGCCAGCGGTTTTTCAATCAGCACCGGAATCTTGTTCTTTATGAAGATCTTTGCCAGTTTCAGATGTGTCAAAGTCGGAGTCGCTATCGTTCCCGCATCGACCTTGTCCAGGATATCGCCGCATTCGTCGGATGCCAGGCAGTTGTACTGATCGGCGAGCCTCTGAGCTTTGTTCGCGTCGATGTCTACCACGGCGACGAATTCGCTTTGCGGCAGCTGATCATAAACCTTCGCATGTATCGTGCCCATCTTGCCGGCGCCGACGACAGCCGTTCGTATTTTTGCGTTGCGCATTGTGTTTCTCTTATTGTCGGCTGAGCAGATCATGCTGCGCAGCAACAAAACCCCTTCTGTGCGGTGAATCTAACGCACGACAAAGCCAATGTTATCTGAATGTCTCCAGATACCTGCAGAATTGATGCTTGCTGCTTTTGGTTATCGAATCAATCATGGCTCGGACATTCTCATCCAGTCCGTCCTCAGCCGCCAGCGCATGTGCATTTTCAAGTAACGTGCCTTCCTGCCTGTACAATTTTCTGAATGCCTTGAATATTTGCTCCTGCTGCGATTCGTCCAGGCCGGCCCGATCCAGGCCTCGCTTATTGACATTTCGAACCTTCGGTGGATAGTGTCCACTGACAGTCAGAAAAGGCGGGACGTCCCGCGTAAGTCCGGCGAGGCCGGCGACAAAGCACCATTTGCCGACGGTAACAAACTGGTGCGATGCAGCCAGACCGCTGAACCAGGCCCCGGTTTCGATCCTGCAATGGCCGCCTATCTGCACAAGATTGCTCAAGACGGTGTCATCTTCCACAGTGCAGTCGTGTCCGATGTGCACGCTGACCATAAAGAAATTGTCATTGCCGATTTTCGTGCATGTCTCCGGGTGCATGCCTGGATGGATAGTCACATGTTCGTGCATCTTGTTCCTATCACCTATTACGAGCCCCCCGATCTCGGAGTCTTTCTTCAAACGCATAACCTGCGGTTTGCTGCCGATCACACAGCCGGGATAGAAGTGGTTCTCCCGCCCGATCCTGACATTCCTGCAAATGACTACGTTTGCCTCGAGTGTTGTGCCGGAACCGATCGAGACGCGACTTTCGATGACACAGTTGGGCCCGACTACTACGTCATCGGCCAACCGAGCATCTTTGTGGATTACCGCACTGGGATGTATCTGAGTCATATTACCTCTTGAAAAAAGTTCCTTTATAGCTTTTCATCGTCGATGAGCATAAACTTTATCTGTGCCTCGGCAACGACTGCATCGCCAATCATCGCCTTGCAACGACATTGTGCCGTCCTCTTCCTCAGTCTCATCGTCTCAGCTGTTAGAATGAGCTGGTCGCCAGGAACGACTGATTTGCGTAGTTTTACGTTATCCATGCTCAGCAGCACGGCGAGTTTGCCGGTATGTTCCAGCCTTTGCGCAAACAACAGGCCGGAGACCTGCGCCATGGCCTCGACGATAAGAACGCCGGGCATGATGGGCGTTCCGGGGAAGTGCCCCTGGAAGAATTGCTCGTTGAAGGTTACGTTCTTTATGCCCTTGATTCGCGTATCCCCATCGATCTCGATCACTTTGTCGACCAGCAGGAACGGATATCTATGCGGTAGAATTTTGGCAATCTGTCGAATATCTAGAAGTGCATCGGTGCCGAACCTTGCAATCCGTTCCTGCTGCTGGGCTGCTTCGTATAGTTTTTTTGAAAGCTGCTGGTTCAGGGCGTGACCGCTCTTGTAAGCCACGATCCTGCCCTTGATCGGGCGGCCCACCAGCGACAGATCTCCAACTAGGTCGACAATCTTATGTCTAACGCATTCGTTGGGGAATCTGTAGCTGTTCTTGATGGGCCCGTCCGAGTTGATTATCAGAATGTCCCTCGGGCTGATATGCGTGCCTATTCCCCGGGCTTGGAACTGCCTTGCCTCTGCTTCGAGCAGAAACGTTCGGGCCGGCGCCAGATGCCTCTCGAAACTCTCCGGTGTCAACTGGCAGCTGAAGATTTGTCTGCCGATGCCCGTGTGCCCTCCGTAATCGAGATCATAGGTGAGGCTCAATCCGTCGTCGGAATAGGGCAGGGCGTAGATGCAGGCGTCACCGGCGGTGACGGTGATCGGTTTGTCGATAACGTACTCCCTGCGGCTGGCGTTCTGTTCCTGCAGGCCGGTGCGCCGAAGGAGCTTGAAGTACTCTGAGCAACTGCAGTCCGAAGCGGGCAGCTCCGGGCCGTTGACTTCTACAATTACATTGTCGATCTCGAGGGCGGCCACCGCGGCCATGCAGTGCTCGATGGTCTCAATACTGACAGAACCTTTCTTCAGCGTGGTCCGACGATTGCGCTCGGCGAGATTGGACGCGACGGCGGAAATACGCACTGGCTCGGGCGTATCGGTCCGAATGAAAGCAACGCCGGAGTTGACAGGCGCCGGGCGAAAAACAACCTTTGCCTCCTTACCTCCGAACATGCCGCGACCGCGCATCCTGCCTTCACCTTTTATCGTCTTCTGCAGCTTCAAGTTCTTCTATCCTTTTGGTGAGCTTCTTCAACTGCTCAGCCATCTTGGGCAGACGCATGACCATGGTCACTATCCTGAAGGCCTCTTGTGCCCTGACGGCCGGTGTCCAGGCCACCTTCTGGCCGGCCGCAATGTTGTTCATCACCCCGGACTGAGCCCCCACCATCACGCTATCACCTATTTCTATGTTGTCGGCCAGGCCGACCTGCCCGGCCAGAACTACCCCGTCGCCCAGCCTGCAACTACCGGAAAGACCCGCCTGGCCTGCGATCAGGCAGCACTTGCCTGTGACCACGTTGTGAGCGACCTGCACCAGGTTGTCTATCTTGGTCCCGGCGCCGATTATTGTATTTCCAAACTTGGCCCTGTCAACGCAGCAATTGCTCCCGATGTGGACGAAGTCTTCGATCACCACGCCGCCGTTATGCGGGATCAGTTTGTGATCGCCATCGATAAACGAATAGCCAAAGCCTGTAGAGCCGATCGTGCTGTTCGCCTGAACGATTACATGCTTGCCCAGGCGGCAGTTGTGGTAGATAACCACGTTGCTGTCGAGGCGGCAATTTGCTCCGATCTTTGAGTTCTCTCCAATCCTGCACCCGGCGGCGATGGTGCTTTTTGGCCCGATCTCGACCCCGTCGTCAACCACTACGTAAGGGCCTATGGATACACCTTCGGCTATCCTGGCGCTGTCGGCGACCGTGGCCGTTTGGTCTATGCCTTCGGCCGCGGCTTTGAGCCGAGGTGCGAAAGTGCTCAGGGCCTCTATCAGAGCGGTATTGACATCCTTGACAATCAACTGTACTTTGTCCAATCCTTCGATATGAGCCGAAACAATAACTGCGCCCGCGCGCGACTTTTCGAGTGCGGCCCTGTGTTTGTCATCCTTGATGAAGGTGACTTCGTTCTCGTCCGCCGTCTCGATCGGGCAGACGGCAATTATGTGCCTGTCCATATCGGCGGCAGGGCCGGCTAACTCGGCATCAAGGCGTTCTGCTAATTGTGCTACGGTCAATTCCATCTGAGCTAATGAAAACCGAGCCCGCCCGCGGCGGGCGGTGCTTTCGCTCCGTTATCTAATTGATTAATTTTGACTCGAGCTTGTCCAGCTCGGCTATCACTTCATCGGTAATATCAACGCACCCTTCGCCGTACAGTACCTTGTGGGTGCTGAGAGTCATCATGAGCTGATCGGCTACAGGTATCGGAAACTGGG
The DNA here is from genome assembly GCA_001303465.1 of Phycisphaerae bacterium SG8_4. GTDB lineage: Bacteria > Planctomycetota > Phycisphaerae > Sedimentisphaerales > Anaerobacaceae > SG8-4. Next base: position 12,924 of record LJTR01000005.1, on the reverse strand, counting down.
GCTCACTTCGTTCCAGGACCAGATCCAGGCCTTTGGTGGCAGCTAGTTCTTTGGTTATCCGCAGGACTTCCTTATATACCTTCTCGGCCCAGCGTTGCTGGCTCAACCCCTTCCGTGTATTGTTGTATTCCTGCAGGCCCTTTAACTCGCCCTGTTTCTGTAACAGCATCTTGTATTGTGCCATATAATCGTCCGTGCCCCGCACCAGGGCCCGAACGCCGCCTGTCAATGCAGTGATTTCGCCTTCCAGCGCCTTCTCGGCTGCGTCCATTTGGTCGCTTTCAGCTTTTAGTTTTGCCCCGAATGTCGCCGTAGGCTGGCATTCCTGCAAGGTCCGCGAGACGCTGAGCAGGCCGATCTTGGCAGTCGCAACATCGGCAGTCGGCTGGGCAAGGCTGAACTCGTGGACGACAAACAGAACGACAACACATATCAGAGAAACAGGGATGACCGTTTTGACTTTCATTATACTTTCCTTTCCATCAAACATGCTCTGGTTGGCAATCGCGCATTAATGCTAGAACAAACTTCCCATACGGAAACTGAAGACCTGTGTTTCGTCCTCGCCGTCCTTGCTGAACGGCGTCGCAATCTCAAACCTCATCGGCACCGGCCCGAAGAACTGCGGTACCTGTATCTGGATACCGGTTCCTATCGAAGCACGGTACTTGCCGGTATCTACCGTTCCGCTGTCCATGAAGAACAGTGCACTGACGTTCTCGCCAACGAGGGGCACGGCGATCTCGCCGTTGGCCAGGAATATCCATTCACTACCGATAGGGTCCTTCTTCTCGGGGAATGGGACGTTTCTCTGCAGGCCTCTTGTACTCACGCCTCGATACTCGAAACCTCGAAGGCCGTAGGTGCCCGTGCCGCCGCCGTAGAACTTCTCGAACGGAGGAGCGTCGGAAAACGTCGTCGCCCCCAGAAGCTTGAGCGCCAGGATGGTTTTTCGCTCGGCCAGGTCTTCGTGGAGCGTCCAGTATTGTACGCGCGTGCCCTTCAATATCGCAAAATCCTCGTCGCCGGTGACCTGCTCATAATTAACGTTGAACGTATGTCCCTTGCTCGGCAGGAACCTGTCGTCGGTCATGTCTTTGCCGATCCCGAGGCTCAGACCGATCATGGAAGTGTTGCCTTCGACGTCGACGATTTCCTGCGGAGCATCTAGGTCAAGGTTGTGAACGTCGACGCCCTCAACTCTGAAACCGACGCTGCCCCGCCAGCGGCTCTTGTAGCGCTTTTCCAGACCTACATATCCTTTTGTCCTTTGCTCATCGTAGCTTTCCCGCCACCTTTCCCAGCTCGAGCCCACGACATCGAGTGACGTCGGCTTGTCGTTCAGGTAAGGTTCTGTAAACGTGATCGAATAATAGCTGACCTCGGTTCCCGGCTCCAGCGCCACTCTCAGACTCTGGCCGGCGCCTCTGAAAGCCTTCATCGTTATGAACTCGCCGAAGCTTTCCGGCCAGTCACTATAGTCAAAATTGCGCTGTTGCCAGATCAACTGTCCAATGACACCGCTGTCGCTGCCTATCGCGATGCCCGGATTCCACATCCCGGTCAGGCCTTCCTTTATGTCCACAACCGCGTCTTTGCGATCCTCCGATCCGTCAGCGGGCGCGACAGGTTTGATGATAGCCTGCTCGGCCATTGTCATCCTCTGCACGTACCGTTCCAGTTGACCATTGCCCTGTTTCGGGGCCATGTGGGCGTTGTAAAGCTCACCCGGCGCGAAATCGTATTCGTCCAGTATCCGACGAACTACCTTGTCCTGGGTCTGTTCGTTGCCTATGATGTCGATCCTACCGATTCTGAACTGTTCGCCTTCAGTTATCTTGAATTCGACGTCGACCGTATTGGGCTCCGAGATAAACACGGGTCGCTGACTGACGTTGGCATCCACAAAGCCGTTCTCACCGTAGAGTTTGAGAATCGCCCTTGCGTGCGCCACCGCCTGCTGCCGGAAGCAGGGTTGCTGCGACTGCAGTTTCAAACCGGCCAGCAGGGTAACGTTGTCGAAGTGTGTGTTGCCGGTCAGGAGAATGTTCCTGATTCTGTAGAGCGGTCCTTCCTCGATTACAAAGGTGATATGCGTCTGGCCTTTGACCTCTATCTTGTGATTGAGGTATCCCCTGTCCCAATAGACGTCTCGCAGCTTCGCCAGATCCGCCGCCACTTTTTCCTCGGTGTAATAGGCGGGCCAGAAAAACCAGTTCCTGGTCTTGGTCTTGATGGCGTCTTTGAGATCGCTGCTCTTGATTGCCTTATTGCCCTCGAAGCTCACCGACTTGATCCGCAGTCTCTCGCCCTCGGCTATCGTATAGATCACCCTGCCGTCGGCCAGATTCTCTGTCTCCAGCGTCACATCGGCGTTGGCAAAGCCCTTCGTTCGGTAGTACTCGACAATGCTCCTTCTGCCCGATTCGACCAGGATCCTGTCGAAATGGCCTCCCTCCTCGAAGTCCAGCTCCTTGGCCAGCGTCTTGTCTTTGAACTTTTTGTTACCCTCGAATTCTATCGATTCGACAACGCCTTTGTCACCGCCGGACAGCGCGGCCGTTTCCGCACCGCAGGCAGCCAGACCCCAAAACGCGGTCGATGTAAGAAGAATCCAAAAAGCATTTCGCATTGTCTGTCTCATTCTTTGCGCATCGTGTATCGAACTTCTCGGCGTTGGTCTCGGGCGCTGGATCAAAACGGCGCCGCCGCTTGACCTACGTGGGAGGCGTTCTCGAACCGCGTTGTCTTGTCCATAAATGTCAGCTTGACAGTTCCAGTCGGCCCATTTCGCTGTTTGGCAATTATCAATTCTGCCGTGTTGTTCGGCTCGTAACCATCTTCGCCGCGATGGTAGTAGTCTTCGCGGTGCAGCAGCATAATCACGTCGGCGTCCTGCTCGATACTGCCGCTCTCCCGCAGGTCGCTCATTCTCGGCCTGTGGCCCTCCCGGCCTTCCGGAGATCGATTCAACTGGCTCAATACCATAACCGGCAAATCCAGCTCACGGGCCAGCGACTTGAGGTATCGTGAAATCGTCGTAATCTCCTGCTGGCGCGATTCGGCCCGTCCGGAGCCGAGATGCATCAACTGCAGATAATCGACCACTATGCATTGTATGTTATGTTTGCTTTTGAGCCGTCTGGCCCTGGCACGAAGCTCCAGCGGCGTAAGCGTCGATGCGTCGTCGATGAAGATCTGCGCCTCGGACAGTTCGGCGCACGCGTCTGCCAGCTTCTTGTAGTGCTCGTCGCTCAGAAGACCTCTGCGCACCTTCTGGCTGTCGATCCCGCTGATGCTGCACAGGAACCTCTCGGCCAACTGCTGCCTGCCCATTTCCAGCGAGAATATCGCAAGCGGGTTCTTGTCGAGAAGCCCAAGATGCTCTGCGATATTCAGCGCCAGGCTGGTCTTTCCCATGCTCGGCCGGCCGGCGACGATTATCATCTCGCCTTTTTGCAGCCCGCAGGTCATGTCGTCAAGTTCGTAGAAACCTGTGGAAAGTCCCGTAACGTGTGTCCCCTGGCGACCCTCGATAAGCTCGAACGAGCGGACGACCAGGTCCTTCAGCGCCGAGCTGTTGCCGGTGACGTGCCTGTCGGTGACGGCGAACATCTTGGCCTCGGCGTCGTCAAGCACCTCGCCGGGCTCGCCCGTCTGGTCGTATGCCTTATCGAGAATCGCCCCGGCGGTGGAAATGAGCTCGCGCAGCAGCATCTTGTCTCTGACCACGCCGGCGTCATAGACGACGTTCGCCGCCGACGGCACCGAATCCAGAATCCTTGCGATATACTCGACCCCGCCGGCGTCCTCGAGCCTACTGAGCCGCGCAAGCTCGTCGCGGAGCAGCACGGCGTCTATCCCGACCCCCTTGTTCTTCTCGTAGAGCGAAATCAGCGCATCGAAAATATGCCGATGCTCCATCCGGTAGAAGGCGTCCCGCTCGAGTAATTCGACCACGTCGCCGATACATTCCGGCTCGATCAGCATCGAGCCGAGAACCGCCGCTTCAGCCGCCAGCGATTCGGGCATAGTGCGCGCCGGCACCATCGGCCCCGAAACATCCGGCGGAGCATTAACCGACGCGGCCGGTTTTTCCACCTGATCCCTTCTTGTACCTGCCATAATCTAATAGCGTATAGCGTTCAGCGGTTAGCGTATAGTCACAGAGCCCAAAAGCGCCACTCTGAGCGTTTCCATCAAAAACCCCGCTGCTGCTCCGTCATACCGACCGAACATGGCCCACTTCGCCGTTTCGACCCAGCCAAGCCACATCCCGTCATTTCGACCGAGCGAAGCGAGCGGAGAAATCTATCAGCCCAGACAACACCCATTTCCGGGCAAATCCGGATTCTACCGCCCCCCACATGCCTCGTCAATCACTTGTTCGAATTATTATCCGATCCCGTAGATGCAGCGGCAAAGACATGAATTCCAGATTCAAAGAATTCGAAAGTATCCAGCCCTCCAGAGACGGCGTCAATCACTTGCTGCAATTATTGTCCCGCCAGACAGAAGCCCCACGAGTTGACGCTATGCTTGTCCTGGAGCAAAGCACCCGCCCCAATAGGGCAGAGCCTAATACCCCAGATTTCCCCAAATGCCCCTCTGCACCCACTGCACATCCTCTTTGCCTTCGGCCGTCACAGGGGCGAAGAGTCCCACCCAGGTCCTGACGTTATCACGTCCCTGCTTGATCGTTTCGATGCCTTTCCACTTATGGTATTCGGCGTGTCCGTCGGCATAGGTAAAATTGGTTCCGTCGCCGTGTCTCGTGACCGGCTGGTCCCACCACCTGGGCTCGCTGTATCTCGTCGAGTAGGCGTCAGGGCTCGATAGACCCTCGTCTATGAAGATGAGCCTTTGAGCCGGCTGGGGCACGAGCATCCGTCTTTTGAAAACGGGACTGCCTTCCACGGATCTGCCGTTGCTGGCAATCATCATGGCGTAAGTCATCAATTCTCCCCGGTAGCCCGCCGGGCATTTGTACAACTCTACTTCTGTGACGTAGGGCCACAACGCACCGGTCTTGATACCTTCTATCTGGTCACTCTCAGGTAATTGCCCGCCCTGGGTCCATCCGGAAGCCCAGGTCACACCCACCCAGGGCTCACCGTACTGGCTCCTCCACTGGCCGCCCGCTTCACTGCTGACCAGCTTATCGTTGTTGTCATCGGCGTACAGAATCCACGCCAGGCCCAGTTGCTTGAGATTACCGAGGCAAACGGCGCGCTGGCCCTGCTCTCTGGCTCTCTTAAGGGTCGGCATCAATATCGCCATCAACAAAGCTATGATGGCGATCACCACCAACAGTTCTATCAGCGTAAATGCCCTCTGCCTGTCCATAACACCGCCGCAGCCTCTAATACGATTCATCGGAGGATTGTAAACTCTTGGGAGCAGACAATCAACAGCAATGCCGCCGCCACGATACTTAATTGCAGCCGGCCTCTGCGTCCCAAGGTGGCTAGGATGTGCAAATTCTACCCATGCTGTTGATTCAATGTTACCCAAACCGCATGGACAGCAAGGGCTTTCGCCTTCTCTTTCACCTCCGAATAACAAAAGACCACCGGCTACCGCCTATAGAGCCGAATACCGTCAAATTACAGCTTGCCCGCACCACCAGATCCGGGATTGTTCTTGTCACCAAAACCAAGAGAGACCTTGTTGACGTCTGTAAGGTCCGCACCCTGGGCGGCAAGCGGTGCTAGGGCAATTCTCCACTCCGTCCAACTTTCTCTCTGTGCTGCATTGGGGTCGCCGCTGCACACGGCTGCAAAAGTGCCGTCCTCGTTGGCCAAGGCCACGTACATCGGCTCAGGAGCATTAGATGACGTCCTCTGAACCACAACGACAGTATTCTATAGTAGGTGGTTGTCTCAACTGCCTCTGTTTCCAGACAGACACTTGCCCGGCTAACGCATCAGAGGCCGATACCATCTGGGCCGTTCGGGTCTGTTCGGCGAGTTTAGAAGTTCTCGCCACTTCTCGTCCGTCAAGCGATCGTCCATGGGGTGCTTGAACTCGTAGTAGGACAGCACCGGGCCCGCCGCCAGAAAGGCCGAACCATCGGGTTGCGGGCAGGCGACCACAATAAGGTCCACCTTGCCAACCGCCTCCTCCAGCACGGTCTCTTCGGGACTGCATGTGTGCACATCGGCCACAAGGATCGTTTTGGTGCTGGCCTGTCCAATCTCCGTCCATGGCTCCAAATAGTCGCCGAAGGTCTTGATGAACTCCCATTCCTGTTCCGTGAGCCCCTGGTTCGTCAGCTCCTTCTTGGCGATTTCGATCAGGGGGTTTAGTAGATCCTTGTACCAATTCAGCTCACTTTCTGCACGTTTGGTCAGCGCATCGAGGTCACGCAGGCCTTTTTCTGTCATTAGCGTAAGCGCCAAAAGACGGCCGTAGAATTCGGGCACGGGTTCCACATATCCGGGTGGGGGGGTGGTGGCACTATACGGCGGCCCCATGTAGCTCTGCTTGGCATAGAGGATCGTGTCATGTCTCAATTCCGTCCACGAGGCGAGCGCCGCGTTGAGTTCTTTGGCCTGCCACGCTTGCGTTCGCATGAAGTTCGGGTATCCATCGGGGAACTCGCCAAGCAAGGCGCGCAGAGAGTACAGCCAACCCCAATAGAGATTCCGGTTCCACTCAGAGACGGTAAATGCGTCAAAGCCGGCCTTGAGTTCGTCGAAACGCAGCCGGTAGTTGACGTAGTCTGTGTCACCAGCTTCGATCAGAATATCTCCAGCCAGTTGTGAGCCCAGGAGAGCCATGACATCCAATCCGCGCGGGTAACCTCGAAAGATGCCGTTAGGTGTGATGACGCTTGTAAATGGAAGATCATTGATGTCGCCTTCATAATCCTCGACCTGCGGAAAGACCAGGTTCTGGAACATGTATGAATCGGGGACAAATCGCTGGCCCATCAGGCGCATACCCTTGGTCTTGTCGAGGATCTCGTCAAGAGTCTCTTGCGTCACGGGCAGCTCTACCCCGAGGTCGCCTGTTCCGCCGAAGATCCTGGGTGCGGGCAGCAGGGCCAGTTCACTTTTGAGCTGGTGAAGATGATTGGGATCATCCAAATCACTCAGGGCATATTCCTGACCAAAGACACGATCCAACGCCCACAGATAGTCATAAGCAATAAGATCGTCGGCCAGACCCACATAAAAGGCCGTGATGCGGTAGATTCGGTCCCAGATTTGGCGTGCTGAGCGATTGCCGACTTGTTTTCTATTGAGTGACACAGCCAGAAGGCACGCCTGTAAGGTCTGTATCTTGGCGTCATAGGGGCTGATCAGTGCATCACCGGCGGGCCCCCAATTTTCGTGGCCCTTGATCAAGAAGGCCATTCGGCCATACCACATGAGGGTTTTGAAATATCTCTTGAGCACATCACTTCGGGTATAGTGACTGCGCGGCACGTACTGGGAGTAGTCCTCCTGGTAGATGAAGATGTCACTGGGAGCAAAGCCCTGGTGCGCATCGATCTTCGCCAGTTCGCCGGCGACCTCGCCAGAGACCACCTCCGGGACCGAAGTCGAAGAGCCGATCAACTCACCGGCCACGCAGAGATAAGCAACGTTTCGGCGAGCAGCCTCCTTCAAATCGCCAGTGCATTCTCCGTAGAGGACCAGGGAGTCATTGAACAGTGCGGTAGTCAAGTCACGGATGTCATTGTACAACTGCCCTTGTTCGGTCCACTTCAGCGTTTCCTCAAACTGGAGGTGATAGAGGTGAAGCAGAGTGTCCGCCGTGATGAACAGTGGTAACTTCCCGTCGCTGAGGTACTCGTAGGGCTCTACAATATCGTCGCGGTTGGGATCGAACGAACCGAAGTCATGCTCGATGATCACAAAACCATTCTGTTCGATCGAAGCTTTGACAGTCTCCAGCCCGAACTCAGCATCCATTTGGGAATAGTTAATGAGAACTCCCAGATCGAGCGGCAGTGTATAGCCCGGCGCATTGGGCTCGATATCAAGGATCCAAGGCTCGTAATAGGCGGCAAAATTAGGCTCAGCGGGACCACCGCCGTCTTGGGCATTGGTCGATGTGGCAAGCCAAATGCACGTGAGAATAACAGGTAGACTTTTCATTTCACATTTACCTCCGCAGAATAGAAAGCAAAGAAGACTCTAAGTGTGATTGCCTTCACCGTAATTTCCTCCGAGACTCCAGGGGCGTCTCTTTTTCCGGGCTACGACGGATTTCAAATGCAGGATCAGTGATGCTGCCTACGGCGATAAGGACATGCTCGCCTCTGCCGTTCCACCGTAGGCGCCCATATTGATTATACCACCATTTGGGAGTTGTTCAAGCCCAGTAACACTCGTCGGCACCCCTGCGTCGATGCACGGGCTGGAAACGCTGTCTATGACCCAGTTTTCTCTAACTGGATCCCATCGTCCGGCCCGAGATCTCAGGTGGTAGTCCCCCTCAACCCAGAGTCCATTGGATACATCAGTGAGCATGGCGCTGCCTTCCAGATGACCAAGCGTTGCAAACAACGGATCAGCATCCAAGTTGCCCTCGCCCGGCCAGCCCCCTTGGATGTTGCTGTATGAGACGGTTGCATCACCTGAGATCTGCGGCAGGCTGTTGGCCCACAGAATGCAATTTGTCAACGTGACTGTGCTCTCACAACCGCAGATGCCGCCAGCATAAATGCCCGCACAGTTCCCGCTCAGTGTGCAGTTTGTCAAAATTGCTGTGCTCCTGGAATTGTACATCCCACCCCCATGGCCACTGAGTGTTCCCCAACTGTATGGTCCGTATGGGCAGTATGCAACATTGTCGACAATCAGGCAATTGGTCAGGGTAGGGCTACTGTCTGAGTTGCGCAGCCCACCTCCCAATCTTGCCCCGTTTGCGACGAAAGAACATCCGGTCAGCACAGGATCGCTGCACACGTTTATCATACCACCGCCGTACCAGCCTGCCTCATTCATCCTGAATGTGCAGTCAGTTAATCTTGGAAGACTTCTTGTCCTGTTGGATATCCCGCCGCCCCACAAAGATGAGTTTTCGCTGAAGGTACAGTCGATCAAGGTGGGTCCACTTTCACAGTTGTCCATCCCTCCGCCGTAACGAGTAGCTGAGTTCCAGACAAACGTACACCCAACAAGGCTTGGATTTCCTTTCCAGTTACCCATCCCGCCACCATAGCTCGCCGAGTTTCCTGTGAATGTACAGTTTGCTACGATCGGACTGCCCAGTACATTATACATGCCACTTCCTCGCATGAGTCTGCACTTGTCTTCATTGGTATCGTCCAACTCAGGGCCATTTGAGTTTCCAGCCACGATGATGACGCCGTCCAGCACGGTTGTGTCATCGGTGTTTCTGCTTGTCACCACGTGGTAGCTGTTCTCGGAGCGAGTGGGCTCAGTGAGAAGCTCGTAAGGATCGTCGAGCTCAACGTCGTCATGACTTAGATCTCCGCTGAGAATCGTTGCGTATGCGTGCACATCCCTGGCGTCAGGATCTGTTTCGCCTAGTCCTGCAAAACCGCCAAGCAGAGTCACGCCATTGACAAGTTGAAATGAGGCTTGTCGGTCACCCGGAATCTGATTCCTGCCCTGATCCGGTATGTAGAGGCCCTGGGCAACCAGGATCTCGACCGGATTTTCGGCACAAACTGCATCGCCCAGGGCATCCTGCAGGTAGACGTATGCGTCGGTCCAGCTCGAACCATCATTTGCTCCGCCTGCATCATCGTCTACGTAGATCGTCTTTCCGGCAGCAGCTGCACAAGACATCGCCAGAACCACCGCCCATATTGGAATCATCCTCTCAATTCTGGACATCGCTGTTCTTGTCATTTCTCTGTCCTCACCGCAAATCTCTCTACTACCATGTCTCGAGTGAGTAAGCATCTCCTCCGCAACCTCGTTGGCAATCGACAATCATAAGTCAATCGGCTATCTCCCCCTGCCCGGCGTCATGGTCTGGCTGGGCCAGGGATTTTCAGCCCACTCCGGGATGGTTACAGGAAGGGGCATTCTCACTTCTACAATATTTCCACTTTCCCATAGAGTCAGGCTTTGAGGTATTCCCAGGCAACCCTGCCGGCCTTGGGCGGCCAGGCGACTGGCCAATTTCGTGAACTCCGGCGTCCCGAACTCCACGATAACTGTTTCAAACTGTGCACTTGGGTCATCGGGAGGCAGTAGAAGTTGGCTGTCTATCCAGACGCCTTCACCATAATGATAGTAAAGGGCCGCATCATTGATGTGTTGAATGGTCGTGGTTCTCACTTCGTCCATATTGCGATCCAGGTATAGACTATCGCGATTGAGCACGCTTTGTGATTTGAGAATGCCCAGATTGAGACTTTGATTTACCGCCGATATACCTTCCCTGGCTCTGACCGCACGATTGAACAGATCCGTCCAGCCAAAGTAAAGCACATCGCCATAGTCCAACAGTTCGACACTGCCATCACCAAGGAAGGCGGTGTATTCTGTCAATATGCCGAAGGTAATAGAACGCTCGACCATGGCTACCGAGAGGTCCCACAGGCGTTCATTGTATTTGGTGAGTTCAGGATCAGCGCCCATTTGACGAATCTCATTGATGACCTGGGCCACGAATCGAGATGACCACAAGCGAGGAACGAATCCCTGCTTAAGGCTCTCTTGCCGCTGGTCAATGGGACAGAAGAACGATTGCATCTGATTGCGGTAATTGCCGCTAATCTCAAATAAGAAGGGTTCTTGCCCCACATACTGACCAATCAGCACCAACTGATCTGCCCCGAACAGATCGGCAATGCTAAAGGGCAACACATTGTAGGTCCGTCGTGTCCCCGGGACCCCTTCGGCTGAAACCGAACGGATGCCCACATCCGTGAATAAGGGTTGGGAAATAGTTGAGAACACCTCCGTAATTGCCACTTCGACATCGTCTTCAGGAGTCACAAATATGGATCTTCCCAGGGAGTATTCAGCCAGGCCGTCCAGCAGAGGGGCGTTGAGATCGTAACCCACGCCGAGCGTGAAGACACGCCGGTTGTGCGGATTCGACGAAAGGACCAGATCTCGAATGTAAATCTCACGTCTCTCGCCCGTCGTCGGCAAGCCGTCTGTCAGAAACAGTATCACCGGCAGAAAGCCTTCTGTCGGCTCCTGCAACAGGGCCGTCCGGAGAGCTTCATGCAGATTGGTGAGGCCTGTGGCATCAATAGAATCCAGATAGTTGAAGGCTGCCTGTGCGGTCGAATGATTCTTGATCAAAGGTTTGTTGTTGAACGTGTCTATGTTTGCGTTGTACGTAATCAGATTAAAGGCCTCACCATCGGCCAATCCACCTATCACCTGGCGGGCCGCCTGTTTGACCTGCTCAATCTTGATGCCCTTCATGCTGCCGGATCGATCAAGAACGAGCGTCAATTCCCGTTTGATGTCATTGTCATCACGCACCAACTCTGTGGGTAATCCCGCCAGAAACAGAAAGTATCCGCCGTCATAGTTGCTCGCGGGATAGGTCAGAGCTGAAGACGTGAATCCCTGCGCGTCCTCCAGCAGATAGTATAGCCGAAACGGACCGGCCATGGTTGAAGACTCGTTCATGGTGGTCACGGTCGCGCTGTCACGGCCATCTCTGTAAATATCAAGTTTGTGACTGGGTGAATAGATGGCCGACAGGGTCTGCGCGGCGTTGATTCTGACTGTGATTTCCCACCGAACGGCATACAGAATCCACTCGGTACGAGGCAGCAGATAATCCACGCGGTTTCCATTGATGTGAAGGACCTGCTTATAAGTCAGACTCACGGTCGAAGCGGCTCCGGCAGCGATGTGAAAGGAATCACTCACGATCAGACTTGTATCTATAAATTCCATTAGGGCCGGATCATTGACGTTCACAACTATCTGACCAAGGGCTGTAGTTGCCTCGGCCCTGGTGAGGACCAGGCCAGCAACGGGCGCCGCCCCCTGGCCAACGTAGATGTCCCGCAGCGTAATGTCATCCGGCGCGGGAACGAGCAACTGTGCGAACTGTTCCGTGGACGACATGTTCTGAAGATCAACAATAAGGGTCGTTTCTGCGGTCGTATCGTGGGATATCTCAATGTGTGCTTTGACACCGACAATCCGAATGGCCGGGTTGTTGGATCTTGAGAAACCATACGAGCGACATTGGGGGACGATGACGTTATTCGGTGCCAAGATATCTGTTTGGCCTGGCGAGACCGCTGTCAGCAGCAATACCAGCAAAACACCCAGACGCCGCTGAATAGTGAAATGTCTCAACATAATAACCTCTCTTTCTCGTAAACCGGAATTTCGATCTACATTTAGCTTGAACAGCATTCTTCTCCGAGTCTCCAACACAGAAGCAGCCCTGCCAGTTTTTCTGCCATCCTTGTTGAAGGAACCTGGCTCCATACTCACATACGCGAGAAACTCGGTATATTGCAGAAGTCTCAAGAAAACTCTGGGCTCATCCCTTTCACCGGTACGGCAAGCTGAAGCTTGCATGTACGATGGGCTTGATGTAGAATCGTCTGCCGACAGGTTTTGGCCTCTGGCGAGTGTTTTGTCTATAGTCAGTAGCCAATTGGCTGGCGAGGTGTGTGCAGTTTCGGAAACGGCAGTTATGAAATCCGATGGATACACAAGCATGGGGGGAGCAGGAAGATCCTTTCAGACCACCCACTGGACCGCCATTGAAAAAGTAGGATCGGACAACGACCTCGACAATGAGGCGCTGCTGGCTGAATTGTTGAGGGCCTACTGGAAACCCGTCTACTGCTATCTCAGGCACAAGGGGCGCCGAAACGAGGAGGCCAAGGACCTGACTCAAGGTTTCTTCCAGGAAGTTGTCCTAGGTCGCAAACTCATTCAGAAGGCTGATCGAACAGAAGGGCGCTTCCGGACATTTCTCTTGAGGTCTTTGGATCGGTACCTG
>LJTR01000201.1 GCA_001303465.1 Phycisphaerae bacterium SG8_4 | reverse complement strand
GCTGCGCAAGTTCCACATTGAAGATAACAAGTTTTACCTTAACAACAAGCCGTTCTTTATCCGGCATGTTCTCGACCAGGGATTCTATCCCGACGGCATCTGGACTGCGCCCAGTGACGCTGCCTTGAAGGCCGACATTGAGATGTCGCTGTCCGTGGGCTTCAACGGCGCCCGTCTCCATCAGAAGGTCTTCGAGGAGCGTTTTCACTACTGGGCGGACCGGCTTGGCTACGTGACCTGGGGCGAGTTCTGCGACTGGGGCGGCGCGCACTCTTTCGCCAATCCTCAGGGTGTTCACAACCATCAGCGCGAGTGGCGTGAGGTTGTCATGCGCGACCTGAACCACCCCTCGATCGTTGCCTGGACGCCCTTTAATGAAACGCGCGGGGCGGCGAGCGCCCGTTTTGAGATTCATCGCCGCGCCGTCGAGGAGACCGTAAACCTAACCCGTCAGCTGGATCCGACGCGCCCGATCAACGACTGCAGCGGATACGTTCACGTCGAAACCGATATCTTCACCGTTCACGACTACGACCAGAATCCTGAGACCTTCCGCGAGCGTTACGCCTCGGTTGCTCCAGGGGGAAAGGACGTATTCGTTCGTTTTCCTGAGATTTCCGTACCTTATGAGGGACAGCCGTACGTTGTGGACGAATACGGCGGCACTTTCTGGACGAAGGACCATCAGAGCAAGGAACCGGCCGGCACCGGCAGGAGTCAATGGGGATTCGGCAAGAGTGCAGAGCAGGTCGAAGAACTAATCGGCAAGCTTACGCTAATCCTGACCAACCACCGCCAGATAGCCGGCTACTGCTACACACAGCTCACCGATATCGAGCAGGAAGTCAATGGCATCTACACGTATGATCGCAAACTCAAGTTCGATACCGCGAGACTGAAGAAGTATTTTGCAGCCCCGGCGGCGATAGAAAAGAATCAAGACTGACCAGCCACCTCTTGAGAGGCATAGAGGCGATTGCGAAAGGAACGTGCAAGTGTCCGAGTCTGAAGTCAAACTTTACTACAAGAACGTTTCAGCCGATGTCATTGGCGATGAGCACGGCATCACCAAATTGGAGTTCGAAGATCTTGGCGACAGAACCTCTCTGCTCATACCGCAGATCAACAAGCAGCGCAAGGCCGGCAAGACGCCGTACAGGGACCTTCCCTACAGACCCCAGATAGCCGATCAGGTCAGGGAAGTTGTCGCAGAGGTTAAGGACGGCTGTGAAATCCTCGTAGTGCTCGGCATCGGCGGTTCGGCCCTGGGGAACATTGCTGTCCAGACTGCTCTGAATCCTTACATGTACAATATCGACGAGACGCAAAGAACAGGGCCTCGGATGTTTGTCTTTGACAACGTCGATCCGGCTCAGTTTGCCTCGTTTCTGAATTGGGTCGGTGGTAAGCTCGATAAGACCATTTTCAACGTTATAAGCAAGTCGGGCCGTACCGCCGAGACAGCAAGTCAGCTCATGATCATTCGACAGCTTCTTCTGGAGAAGCTCGGCCCCGATGGTTTTCATAATCAGGTTGTCGCTACGACGGACGCCCGCGCCGGGACGCTTCGCAACATTGCCACAGACGCCAAGCTGCGAAGCCTTGAAATACCCGATGGGGTCGGCGGCAGATTCACCGTTCTAAGCGCGGTCGGTCTGTTCAGTGCAGCTATGTGCGGAGTTGATATAGACTCGCTGCTCGCCGGCGCCGCAGCCATGGACGAGAAGGTCAGTCGAGAGGATTTCGCAAAGAATCCGGCGGCGATCAACGCCGCGATAAATCACCATTACTACAACAACGGCAAAAGAAACTCGGTCATCATGCCCTACAGCTATGCCCTGAAAGATATGGCTGACTGGTATCGTCAACTGTGGGCCGAGAGTCTCGGCAAGAGAGTTGATTTGAATGGGCGTGATGTGTGGGTGGGCCCGACGCCCATCAAGGCACTCGGTACTACCGACCAGCACAGCCAGGTGCAATTGTACCGCGAAGGCCCCAATGATAAGCTGTTCACGTTTCTGCAGGTCAAGGACTTTGGCAGTGATCTGGCCGTGGGCCCGGCGCCGGATTGTGCCGACGAACTCGGATTCCTCGCCGGCAAGAACATGAGCGTGTTGCTCGACAGCGAAAAGAAGGCCACTGAGTACGCTCTGTTGCAGGACGAGCGTCCCTGTCTGACGGTCCTTTTCGACAAAGTCAATGCCCACACAGTCGGACAGTTCATTTATTTGTTTGAGGTGACCACTTCCTTCGTTGGCGCTCTCTTCAACATCAATCCCTACGACCAGCCAGCCGTTGAACTGGGCAAAGAAGCTACGTTTGCTCTTATGGGCAAGAGTGGCAGCTATACATCTGATTGCACCTACGAACAATTTGCAGAAGAAATTCGAGCAAGAACGGATATCGACGAAGATTGCCTCGTCTGATGTATTTTGGAACTTCAATTGTGGGAAAAGGGATATAGAGAATGGATTACGCTGTGATAATGGCAGGCGGGACAGGCAAGAGGTTGTGGCCCCTCAGCCGGCAAAAACGTCCGAAGCAGGTATTGGAACTGCTCGATGGTCAGACGCTTCTTCGGCGCTGCTTTGAGCGTCTTAGTCCGATCTTCGATACAAGAAACATCATTGTCCTGACAAACGCCGGATACGCCGATGTGGTTCGGGAGAACCTTTCGGAGTTACCGGCCAACAATGTCATCGCCGAGCCTGCCGTGCGCGACACCGCCGGGGCGATCGGCCTGGTCTCGACTATTCTGATGAAATACGATCCGGAGGCCGCGGTCGCTGTGGTCACGGCGGATCAGATCATAGAGCCGGCCGAGGTGTTGCAGCAGGCCCTGAAGGATGCTCTGGCCTATATCAAGGGCAACCCACAGGACATGGTTACTTTCGGGATCCAGCCGACTTTTGCCAGTACGGGGCTTGGTTACATAAAATGCGTCGATGCCGCCGAATGTGCGGGCTGTAAGAATCCGGTTTACTCTGTGGAAGCGTTCAAAGAAAAGCCTGATGAGAGGACGGCAAAGGAATATCTCGATACCGGCCAATACTTTTGGAATTCCGGAATGTTTGTATGGAAGGCCAAGACTATTCTGGGCAATATGGCTAAGTTCTTGCCTGAGGCGACCGAGCCGCTGGCCAGGATTCAAGCTGACTGGGATAGCCCGAATCAACAGCAGACGCTGCAGGAGTGGTTTGTGAGGCTGCCCAAGATCAGCATCGATTACGCGGTGATGGAAAAGGCCGAGAGGGTCAAGGCGATAAAGCTGGATTGTCGCTGGCTTGATATGGGATCCTTCGCCGCATTGGCGGATATCATCAGCTCCGACGAGAACAACAACGTAGTTGTTGCCGGTCAGAGCGAACTGTTTGATTGCACAGATAGCATAATAGTCACCGAGGACAAGGGTCATCTGATCGCCGCAATCGGCCTCAAAGATATGGTCGTGGCCCACAGCCCGGACGCGACGCTCGTATGCCATATTGACCAAACCCATAGACTAAAGGATCTACTCGATGCGATAAAGCAGCACGGGGGCGAAAAATTCCTGTAGTGGCCCGGCACCCGGTGCAACATGTGATCGTCCTTCCGACTGAAGATTGCCGATTTTGCGCGGGTAAGTGCCTTTACAATAGCAGTGCATGATCTTGCTCGCGGGCATCTACTGCCCCCAAGGGTATGAGACAATGAGATATCTGGCAATAGACTATGGTACCAATCGCACGGGCCTGGCGATCTGTGACGCTGGCGAGAACATAGCGACGCCTCTGAAAACAATCCATGGACACAAACAGCTTCTCGAAAAGATTGCCGGTCTGATTGAAGCCGAGGATGTAGAAGCGGTCGTGCTGGGATTGCCCCTGAACATGGACGGTTCTCAAAGCGCCCAGTCTAAACTTGCCCTGAAATTTGCCGAGCGGCTAAAGGGTCGTCTGGATGTTCCGGTTCACCTGCAGGATGAGCGTCTGAGCAGTTTTGGTGCCGAACAGAAACTCGCCCCAGCGAATCTCACCAAAGGCAAGATGAAGCGGCGTCTCGACGCCGTTGCCGCAGCGGAGATTCTAAACGCGTTCCTTGAAAAGAAGACATCTGACGATCCGGCCGGGACTGACACAGCATAGACATGTCGTTCTTTGCCGCACCGAGAGGCCCAAAAAGTGAGCCACATCGTGGATTTGGGCTGCATGGAGGGCAAATTCTTCTAATTTGTGCTAAAAAGGCTTGCATATGTGGAGCTGTCCCGTTAAACTACCGGGCTTAATTAGATGATATTAGAAGATTTGCCATGGGGCATGTGAGAAAGGATCTGTCCGAGAAATGCTTACGAAGCAGGAAAAAGATAAGGTCATCGACGATTTTGAGATTCACGAGGGCGACACCGGTTCACCCGAAGTTCAAATCGCTCTGCTGACCAAACGAATCAACGACCTTACCGAGCATCTCAAGATTCACCGCAAGGACCACTCATCGAGACGTGGCCTGTTAAAGATGGTCGGCACGAGGTCGGCATTGCTCAAGTACGTCAGAAACCAGGACGTCAAGCGTTACCGGGGGATAATCTCCCGGCTCGGCTTACGCAAGTAACAAGAGCACCAGAACACTAGTCAATTTTCCTGCACAAGGGAGTCTTAGCCGAGACTCTTCTTGCTGCAGAACCTACCGAGGTAACATATGATAGATTTTTGCAGAGTTGAACGAGAAATTGGGGGCAGGACTTTGTCCATTGAGACGGGCAAGATTGCCAGACAGGCGGACGGCGCTGTGGTAGTCCGATACGGGGACACCATTGTTCTTGTTTCCGCAGTGACGGCGCCGCCGAGATTTGATGATATTGATTTTTTCCCGCTAAGTGTCGAGTATCGTGAGAAGCAGAGTGCGGCCGGCAAGTTTCCGGGCGGCTTCATCAAGCGAGAGGGAAGGCCAAGCACCAAGGAGACCCTGACAGCCAGGCAGATTGACAGACCGATCCGACCGCTCTTTCCCGAGGGCTACTTCCAGGAAGTGCAGATCATAGCGAATGTGTTGAGCGCAGACCAGGAAAACGATCCTGATGTCCTTGCGATGATAGGAGCAAGTGCCGCGCTTACGATAAGTAAGATCCCGTTTCTGGGGCCCATCGGAGCTTGCAGACTCGGCCGGGTAGACGGCCAGTTCGTCGTCAATCCCACACACAAGCAGCTTGCTGAAGGCGACCTGAGCCTGCTTCTGGGCGGCCGCACCGAAGCGATGAACATGATTGAGGTCGGTGCAAAGGAATTGGCCGAGGACGTGATTGCCGATGCAATTGCCACGGCGCAAAAGACCGTTCGCGAGGTCTGCCAAATGATCGAGGAACTCGGCGAGAAGGTTGGCGTCGAAAAGGAAATTCCACTGGTGGAAAGCGACGAGCAGCTCGAATCGAAGATCTGCTCGCAAGTTTTCGACACTCTGTACGAACTCAAGCAGATTGCGGACAAGCAGCAGCGCGGCACCGCCGTCAAAGAGCTGTTCGAGCAGGTTGTTGCCGAATACTGTCCTGAGAAGCCCGAGCCCGGTGATGCCGGGCCCAGCAAGGCCCTGGTCCAGCGAATCCTGCACAAAGCCGAAGGCCAGGTGGTAAAGAAAATGCTGCTTGAGGGCAAGAGGTCAGGGGGCAGAGGTTATAGCGACATACGCGAAATATCGTGCGAAGTGGGTATTCTGCCCAGGACGCACGGCTCGGCGCTGTTTACGAGAGGCGAGACCCAGTCGATCGTAAGCGTGACGCTCGGTACCGTCAGAGACGCGCAGATCATAGATGGTTTGCTGGATGAGTATGCTCAAAACTTCACGTTGCACTATAATTTTCCGCCGTTTTCCGTTGGTGAAGTAAGACCGGTTCGCGGAGTGGGGCGAAGAGAGATCGGCCACGGAGCGCTGGCGGAAAAGGCCCTGGCGGCCATGAGGCCCCCGGACGGCGAGTTTGCCTACACCGTCAGGATCGTCTCTGATATTACCGAGTCGAACGGTTCCAGTTCCATGGCTTCGGTTTGCGGCGGCACACTTGCGCTTCTGGACGCAGGTGTTCCGATGATCAAACCGGTCGCCGGAATATCGATTGGCATGATCAGCGACGGAAACGGTCGATACGAACTGCTGACCGACATTGCCGGCGAGGAAGATCATTTCGGCGAGATGGATTTCAAGGTCGCCGGGACTGTTGACGGCATCACTGCGATACAGCTTGACATCAAGGCCGAGGGCCTGGCCCACGATATCATGGTTGAGGCTCTGGCGAGGGCAAAGACCGCGCGGCTTGATATTCTCAAGACGATGGCCGAAACCATCAGTGAACCGAGGTCTGAGCTGAGCGTCTACGCACCGAAACTGATCAGCATCGAAATCGATCCTGAGCTTATCGGCAAGGTCATCGGGCCGGGCGGCAAGATGATAAAGGGCATCCAGGAACAGACCGACACGTCCATCGAAATCGAAGAGGATGGGACCATCTATATAAGTTGCTTCGGCGGCGACGGTCACCTCAAGGCCAAGGAGATCATCGAATCGCTTACTACGCCTCCCGAAGTCGGCCGGGTATACGAGGGGGCAAAGGTGGTTTCCGTGAAGGATTTCGGCGTGTTCGTTGAAATCGTCCCTGGCGTTGAAGGTCTGTGCCATATCAGCGAGTTGAGCGAAGGTTACGTCAAGAACGTCGAGGACGTCTGCAAGATGGGCGATCTGATAACGGTCAAGCTGATATCGATTGATGACCAGGGAAGACTGAAACTCTCGCGCAAAGCCGCTCTTGCTGAAGTGAAGAAGAAGGAAAAAGCAAAGGAAAAATAAGTGCTGCGGTTTGTTGGCGGTTTCGTTGTTGGCTTACTGACGGGTGCGGTGCTGTTTCTGCATAAAAAGATCACTGGGACTCGAAAGAGTGAGGCTTCTCACCTTGCACAGCTAGAAGAGTTGAGCAAGTTGACCGGTGGACTCGCCCACGAGATCAAGAATCCCCTTTCCACGATCAAGATCAATTTGAAACTCGTTGGCGAAGAGCTGGCCGATTTCGACCGCGCCGAGTCCAGTAGCACCGCCGCGACCAGAAACGGATCGACACTCGCAAGGGCTCTGAGGAAGATAGCTGTCATCGAGAAGGAAACTGCAAGAGTCGAACAGATTCTGGAGGGTTTTCTACATTATGTGGGCAGGACCGAACTGCAGCTGGCGAGTGTTGATGTCAATGATATTGTCGGCGACATGGTTGATTTCTACTTGCCACAGGCCCAAAGCCATGCGGTCACCATCCGACAGGGCCTGCACAACGGCCCGCTCACTTGCAGAGTCGATGCGGATATGTTAAAACAGGTAATATTGAACCTGTTTATAAACGCCCAGCAGGCTATGAGCGCCGGCGGAGAGTTGATGATAAGAACGGATCGACGTCAAAAGGATGTTGTTATTGAGATTAGCGATACCGGCAGCGGTATTGAAGCGGACAAGCTCGAGCACATCTTCGACGCTTATTACTCGTCTCGTCCGCGGGGAAGCGGGCTGGGATTACCGACGGCGAAAAAGATTATCGAAGCACACAACGGTTCTATAGCAGTGAATAGCGAGCCTGGGAAAGGGACGTCTTTTGTCATGAGACTGCCCGCACACGTGCAGTGAGGTGTTGGTTTGGCGCAGAAGGCCGGTGTAATCCTGGTTGTAGATGATGAGCGTGATCACGCCGACGGCATCGTCGAATCCCTCGAAAAACAGTGCGAGAAGGCAATTGCCGTTTACAACGGCACCGATGCGCTGGAGATTCTGCGCAGCCAGCAGATCGATGTGGTCGTTACCGACTTGAAACTGGGCGGTGACACGAACGGCCTGGCCGTGCTCACGGAGGCCAGAAGATACGACTCGGCAGCGGAAGTCATCCTGATAACCGCCCACGGCAGCATCAACACGTGCAAAGAAGCTATGAAGCTGGGCGCTTACGATTATCTCGTCAAGCCGATCGACATTGGCCAGCTTCGCACGCTTGTGACCCGGGCCGCCGAAAAGGCGGTAGCTGCTCGTGCCCGGCTGGCCGACAAGCCAAAGACTGCAAGAGAAGACTTCGAGTTCGAAGGCGTGCTGGGCCACAGCCCGGCGATGGAGGGAGTGTTCGAGGT
>LJTR01000200.1 GCA_001303465.1 Phycisphaerae bacterium SG8_4 | reverse complement strand
GCTGAAACCTTCGAGCCGGGAATATTTGAAGTTGCTGAAGAACTCGTTGCCGCGGTCCTCGTGCGGGTTCCAGACATCGTACATGCGTTCCATCGCGGCGCTTAGTTTGCGGTCGGACGGCTTTTGAAGCGGTATCTTCGCCGGGAATGCACTGTTAGCACCCGACTGATCATTGTCGAGATGCGAGCACGACGACAACAGCAATGCCGCCGCAATACCGAAGATTGTCATTGCGGTCTTTGCTATCATACTAATTTCTTCCTTTGCCCGGTTTAGCGCCCACAATCCTTAGTCTTGCATACGTGAGCCTGATTGTCACGAAGTTTTCGGCGCGCACCGTTTGGTCACAAAGGCACCGAATGTTGCTAGTTGGGACGAATCAAGCTGATTTTGCTTGATATTGTCAAAGATCCGCACTAATCTTACAGTCGCAGCAAGGGATCAAGATATAGAAGGAAGATTATTGAAAGGGGCAAATCATGGGTGGATTTCGTACGTCAGGATGCATCGGACTGATTCTGGTTCTGATCTGCCTGCCCGTCTCGGCAGGGCAGAAACAGGTCGTCCTCAAGGTCGGCGACAAGGCGCCGCTGTTCAATGCCAATGACCATCTCGGCAATCTCTGGCAGTCGAGCAAGGTTCTCAAGAGCGGCCAGTACCTCGTGGTATATTTCTATCCTGCCGCGATGACCGGCGGATGCACCAAGCAGGCGTGTGCCTACCGCGACTCGGCGGCACCGCTGAAAGAGGAGGGGATCCACGTTGTCGGTGTCAGTGGCGATTCGGTTAAGGGCCTGAAGTATTTTCGCGATGAGCATGGACTGAATTTCCCATTGCTGTCAGATGTGAACGGTTATATCGCCAAGCTATTTGGCGTGCCTGTCAGGGACGGTGGATCTATCAAGCGAACGGTCCAGGGCGAGGAGGTCACGTTGGAGCGGTCGTATACGTTTGCCAGATGGACTTTCATCGTGGACCCATCGGGCAAGGTCATTTACAAGAACACCGGCGTCAACGCGGCCCAGGACACAAAAACCGTGATCGATTTTCTCACGGCACATAAGTCGGGCTAGGAACTGATGAGACCTTCGGACAGGGTCGGTCTTGCAGACCTATGCATTGGCCAACAGAGGCGAATGTGGACAACCTCGCGTCAGGATCCTGCGGCCGGTTTCGGTTACGAGGATGTCGTCTTCAATTCGCACACCTAGTTTGCCGGGGATGTATACGCCGGGTTCGATCGTTATGACCTGACCAGCTTCGAGTTTGCCTTTGCCGCCGGCTTTGAGAAAGGGCGATTCATGGATTTCCAGGCCGAAGCCGTGACCGGTGCCGTGGCCGTAGACCGGCAGATCGGTTTTGGCGATAGTCTCGCGGGCCGCTGAGTCAATTTCGGCGAGCCTGGCGCCGGCTCTGATTTTCTTTATCGCCGCGGCCTGGGCCTGCTCGACGACGTCAAAGACCTTTTTGAAAAACGGAGTCGGTGTGCCGACTGTGAAACATCTGGTGATGTCACTGCAATAGCCCCGGTATTTGGCGCCGAAGTCGATCAGGATGGTATCTTCTTTCTTGAGCTTCTTGGCGCCCGGCTGATGATGGGGCCTGGAGGCATTGGCACCGAAGGCGACGATTGTCTCGAAGCTGTTGCGTGCGCCCAGCTTGCGAATCTGGAAATCGAGCATGCCCGACAGCTCACTTTCGCTGACGCCGGGCTTTATGTACGAAAGGGTCTGCCCAAGCGCCTTAGTCGCTATCGAAGCGGCGGATTTGACTGCGACAATTTCACTTTCGTCCTTAACGAGCCGCGTTGTTTCGATGATGTTCGCCGAGGTTCTCAGTCGCGCTTTGACTGCCCTTTTCAACTGCTCGAAATCAGCCACCGATGTGGATTTCTCAACGGTTATTGTCCGCACGGATTTCAGTTTCGGCGCCAGCTCAGCCACCGCTTCGGCCATCGGCCCGGCGCGCTCAATTATCCTGCAACTCGGGCACTCGGCCTGCGCCTGCTCGGTGTATCGGCTGTCGGTCAGAAGATACACCTGGTTGTGAGTGACAACCGCCCAGCTGTCGTCGCCCAGAAAGCCGGTGGCATAAGTAACGTTGGCCGGCCTGGTCACTATCAGGCAGCTTATTCTCTTCTTGGTCAACTGGCGGCGGATTGCTCTGGCGCGTTTTGCCATCACTTCTCTATTCATTTCAAATTGCTCTCCAGAATACAGTGCGGACAAGGCGAAGACTTCTAGACGCCATACGCTATACGCTGTAAGCCAGTATTTAAAGCGTTTTCTGCAGGCTCGTTTGGACTCGGACCGTATTTTTCTTATACTTTGTGTAGATTATAACCGGCTGGGGGGGGGAGAGCCGGTTGCCGCACAAGCTTGATGTTTTCCGCAAGGGGGATGGATCGTTAGTAACATCCAAGTTTCTTCCGGGCAGGACGGCTGTTGGCCGTCCTTTTTTTGTGCCTTGTCACAGCCGCTGCTTGCTGCTACAATGTAGAACTAGAAATCGAAGTGCAAAGCATGTCCTGAGCAAAGTCGAAGGATGCAAAATTACAGAGATAATCCGCCGCAGGCGGATTCCGTCATTTTGACATTTGGTGTTTAGTCCCTGATTCTACCTGAAAGGATTCGGCCCCGGATCGCCGGGGCCTCGCAATATGATATTACCTTTTCGAACGAACATTTCGCCGAGACGAACACCGTATGCGAACTATGCCCTGATAATTGCCAACGTGATCGTCTACCTGCTGCAATGGCAGGCAAACAATCCTGGGGGCGGTATGCAGTTGCGACCGTGGGTCCACTATCTCATGCTCCACGGCGATAGGCCGTTTCTCTGGCAGTTTGTGAGTTACGCATTTCTACACGCGGGCATGATGCATATCGCCGGTAACATGTTCTTCTTGTACCTGTTCGGCAACAATGTCAACGACAAGCTGGGCAACATCGGGTACATGTGTTTCTATTTCGCCGGCGCGGTCTTTAGCGGTGTAGGGCACATATTGACCGGCGGAGGCAGTGTCCTCGGAGCCAGCGGCGCGGTCGCGGCGGTAACGGGGGCCTATCTGGTGCTGTTCCCGCAGACCTTGATAACCGTCCTTTACTGGTTCTTCTTCATCGGCACGATAGAGGTCCCGGCGCTATACCTGATCCTGCTCAAGATGATCCTGCTGGACAATATAATTGTGCGGGGTACGGACCTCGTCGCCTATGAAGCACATCTGGCGGGCTACGCGACGGGCATCCTGGCGATGATCGGAATGCTCGCAACCGGCTTGATCAGCAGCAGCCAATTCGATTTGTGGGCGATGATAAAACGCTGGGACCGCCGCCGCCGCTATCGCGACGTCGTCTCGAGCGGTTACGACCCGTACACCGGCCGCACTGCGCCCAAGCGCATCAAAGTCCGGGAAATCGTCATGAGCGCCGCTCAAAAAGAAAAACAAGGGCGGGCGATGGAGCTTCGCGGCAAGATCAGCGAAAGGCTGGCGCAGCGGAATTTGCCGGCGGCGGCCGAAGTCTATCTCGAGCTGATGGGCCTCGACAGCGAGCAGCTTTTGCCCCGCCAGCAACTGCTGGATATTGCAAATCAGCTTGCCGGTGAAAACAAGCACGCCGAATCGGCTCGGGCCTATGAACAATTCCTGGCCCACTACGCCAGCTACGAACACGCCGAGCAGGTCGAGCTGATGCTGGGCATCATATACTCACGCTATCTCAATCAGCCCGAGGCGGCTGTAAAGCATTTGCAGATCGCGGTCGAGAGACTCTCGGATCCGGGCCAACTGAACATGTGCCGGGATGAGCTTGCCAGTCTGCGGCAATAACGGCGTTCTTAGCTGCTTTGGGCCCCTATCTCACAGCGAAAATCCGAGGTTCCCCGGCTTGGTCTGCTCCAAATCACACGGGCGAATTCGTCAGGGTTTCGCTCAAAAGTCCCTCGAGAGCAAGTGAGATTTTATCCTGAAAAAAAGGTTGACAGCCTGTCGGACTGTCGCTAATCTGAAAAAACGATGGAGTAGTTTGGTGATCGGACTGTTTCGGTCTTCGAGACAAGGACCTCTAATTGGGAGACAGAAAGATGCGAGTTCATACGGATGTGAGAAAGAAACTAAGAGCAAGGCGCAGGATCACGGAAGTTGCTGCCGTGCTACGGCAAATCAGCTCCAGGCATGCCGGGATCGACTTTTCGTTTTTGATCGTTGCCTTGATTCTGGCAAGTGCAGCCTGGCCTGCTCTTGCCGGGCAGGCCACCGGCGCTGAAGAATCCATTGCTCCGCCCGACAAAGACGAGACGCCGGCTTTCCCTTATTTTGCGGAAATAACCGGCGACAATGTGCTTTTCCGCTCCGGCCCGGGCACGAACTTTTACCCGTGCGGCAAGCTCAACAAAGGCGACAAAGTAAAGGTCGTCAGCAAACAGTATAGCTGGTACCGCATTGTTCCGCCGGCTGAGAGTTTCTGCTGGATTTCGACACAGTATGTCAAGTTGGATCCGGAGAATCCCGGCTTCGGAATCGTCACCGGCGACCGCGTTCGGGTCTATGCCGGTTCCGACGGGGTGAAACCGCACCACTCCACCAGCTTGTTGGGAAAGATAAATAAGGGCGAAAGAGTCAAATTGCTGGGGCAGGAACAGGACGATTATCACAAGATCGCTCCCCCGGCTTTCGCATATCTATGGGTGAGCACGTATTTTACCAAACCGCTGCCGCCGAGCGCGCAGGTTGAGCCGGCTGATCTCCAACCGACCGTCAAAGTTCCACCGCTGGCCGATATTCCGCCAGGCGAAGTTCCGCCGGTTGTCACGTTCGACCCGTCGACTGAGCCTACGGTGATCCCGGTTGAGCCGGCGGCGCCGGTTCCGGAAAGCATCGTCCCGGCCGGCTCGAGGCTAGAGCAATACGAGGCCCTGAGAGAGATTATAAAGACCGAGCGGGCCAAACCTGCAGATCAGCAGGATTACAAGGCCATAAAGGATGCGCTCACCGAGATTGTCAACGACAAAGAGGCAGGCAAGGTTGCACGTTACGCAGAATTCATACTCAGGCAGGTCGAGGGCTATGAGCTGGCTCTGTCGATAATTGAAAAAGTCCGGCAGCAGAACGAGCAATTTGCTAAGAAGGCGGCACGGATAGACGAGGTACGCGCCGCGAGACTGGCCGCAGTGCAAGACCTGGGCAGGTTCGCCGTTACGGGCACGCTCCAGCCCTTCACGCTGTACGGCGCCGGTAACTACCGCATCGTCGACGATTCGGGCAAGATGCTGTGCTACGCACTGCCGAGCGGCACGGTCTCCCGGAGGGATTTGACCGGCCTAATCGGCCAGAAGGTAGGCATTGTGGGAACAATCCAGCCGCATCTGCCCACGAAGAAAGCTCTGGTGCGATTCTCGGAAATAGTCCCGTTGGACTAGCGCCAGTAAGAAATCGACTCGGCATTGTATCTGACAAGATGGAAGTAGGAAAAAGTCGCCCCTGTGGGGAGCGGCTTTTTCTTTGCAGACGGTCGAGGCGAGACTTGATCTGCGTCCCGGAAAGGAAGGTTACCGATGGACATACCCTTCAGGGTAGTCAATTCTCGCGAGCAGAACCATAACCTGGTATTGTGAGGCCGCTTACCCGCGCAAGAACGGGAACTTTCAATCGGGAGTGCTATGAAATGAGGCGATCTATCGAACTTCTGCCGTTAATTCTCTCTGTTGCTTTCGTTGCACATGCGGTCGCCGTGACCTCACAGGCTGAGGCCAGACAGCCCTGGCAGGCCAAACGCGAATTATCCGACTCGGCAACTCGGCGCCGACCGCAGTTCATCTACTATGAAGAGAAGGTCCCCGCGTACACTCTTCCGGAGCTTCTGGTTGCCACCGACGGAACCAGCGTGACGTCCGCAAAGACGTGGCGGAACAGTCGTCGCGCCGAAGTGCTCGAGATGTTTGCCGCCAACGTTTATGGGCGTTCGCCCGGGCGGCCCCAGAACCAGACTTTCATTGTCGTCAAGGTAGATCCCCATGCACTTGAGGGTCAGGCAACACTCAAACGCGTAAAGCTGACTGTTGGCGGCCCGAAAGGTCAATTGACAACGACGATGTCGATCTTCCTGCCCAACTCGGCAAAGAAACCCGTGCCGGCATTTCTGCTGCTGAGTCATCGCGACCCGAACTCGACAGATTGGACCCGGGGTATTAGACGTCCCTTCTGGCCCGCCGAGCAGATTATCGCACGCGGCTACGGCACCGCGGCGATTCAGGTAACGGACTTCGCCCCGGACCGACGCGACGGATGGGAGCATGGCGTTCACGCGATATTCGACGAGCCGGACAACCGCTCGGGCGATGCCTGGGGGACACTAGCCGCCTGGGCCTGGACGGGCAGCCGGGCGATGGATTATTTCGAAACCGACGACGATATAGACGCTGCACGAGTAGCGGTTGTGGGTCAATCCCGCGGGGGCAAGACGGCGCTTTGGGCCGGCGCCCGGGACGAACGCTTCGCAATGGCGGTTTCCAACTGCTCCGGCTGCGGCGGCGCGGCGCTGAGCCGAAGACGCTTCGGCGAGACAGTCAGGCAGATCAACAGCAGTTTCCCTCACTGGTTCTGCGAGAACTTCAACAAGTACAACGATGCAGAAGACGAACTGCCGGTAGATCAGCACATGTTGATCGCCCTTATGGCACCGAGGCTGGTGTACATAGCCAGCGCCGAGGAAGAC
Organism: Phycisphaerae bacterium SG8_4; assembly: GCA_001303465.1. Lineage (GTDB taxonomy): Bacteria > Planctomycetota > Phycisphaerae > Sedimentisphaerales > Anaerobacaceae > SG8-4. The sequence continues at coordinate 1,420 of LJTR01000200.1, read as the reverse complement.
CTCTGGGCCGATCCCAAAGGCGAGTTTCTCGCGGCAAAACATGCAGGCGAGCTCTACCGTCTGTTCGGTCTAAAAGGACTCGACGCCCAAAGCATCCCGGCGGTCGAAAGTCCGGTCCACACCGGCCGCATAGGTCACCACATACACGCCGGCAGACACGATCTGACCGAGTACGACTGGCAGCGTTTCATGGACTTCGCGGACAGGCATCTGAAAAAAAGTGACGTTGTGTTCTCGTGCGATTTCGAATCCGACATTTGGTTCGAGCAATTCGGTATGCGAAAAAGCCCCGCACGTGTGGACACAGTCTCGTCCGACCCGGAGAGAAAGTTCGAGCCGCTGTCGGGCAGGGCGCTTCGAGTCAAGGTCGACCGGGGCGACCATTACGGCGCGAGCATCATGTACCGTTTCAAAGACCAGATCGGCGCCGAGCCCGAGGAGATTTACTTCCGGTACTACCTCAGATTCGCCGATGACTGGAACCCGCAGGGCGGAGGCAAGCTGCCGGGCATCTCCGGGACCTACAACCGGGCCGGCTGGGGTGGCCGCCCCTCGAACGGAAGCGACGGATGGTCGGCTCGCGGTCTGTTCAGAAGGCAGTCCGACGGCAAAACGCCTGTCGGCTACTACTGTTACCATGCGGACATGAGGGGCCGTTACGGGGCCAACTGGGTCTGGGAAGAACAAGAGCGAGGGTACCTGGCAAACAACCGCTGGTATTGCATCGAACAATACGCCAGGATGAACACACCGGGCGCCAACGACGGCATCCTCAGAGCCTGGGTCGACGGCGAGCCCGCCTTCGAGAGGACCGACATACGGATGCGAGACGTTGATGCACTGAAGATCGAGGCTGTCTGGTTGAACGTCTACCTCGGCGGCACCTGGTCGGCCAAGAGCGACCATCACCTGTACATCGACAACGTAGTGATATCGAACAATTACATCGGACCAATGAAATGAATTGCGAAATGTTCAGAACCCATAGGGCGGCACTCGTTCTGGTTGTTCACGTGATACTCTTGCTGCACGCACCTCGCATATGTTCAGCTGCCGCAGGTCCTGCGGAAAAGCTGATACTAGGTTTTGAGTTGGCGGAACTGAGCAGAAGCGCGGAAATCTCGCGCCAGGAGAAGTCCGGCCGTGACAGCTGGTTCTACTTGCTCGACCGTTCCGAAGGATTCGACTTTGCAGCTCGGTTCGAGTGGCCGGGCGCGACCAACCGCGCCTGGACCTGGCGATGCCGGCCCGGCGAGCATACCGAGGGCGAGATGGCATTGGTCACAACCATCGCCCCAATTGACAGTGACGCGCAGGAGGCAACGTATGACCGGACCGAATATCTCTCCTACTTCTACCCCAACCTCCAGAGGGGATTTGTCGAGGCTCGTCTGTTGGTGACGAGCTTCCAATGGCTGGT
>LJTR01000199.1 GCA_001303465.1 Phycisphaerae bacterium SG8_4 | reverse complement strand
AGCCCCTCGAAGGTGCTGCCCGTGTGTCCCTCCGGAACGGTGCCGAAGTTGGCCATGTAATTCAGGCGCGGCGGCCGCCCCGCCAGCACATCATCGAGCAGGTTGACCTCTCGGACTGAGTTCTGAATCGGATTGGCGCAGAAATTGCATTTGTTCATAGCCCGCCACACGCCGGGCCATGCGGCTGTGGTCATTCTGGAACCGATACCCAATCGCGGCACCGCGCCCAGTGCTTTGGGCCCTTTGTCGGGCCTTATCGCCGAGACATAGCGCTGAACGGTGGCAGCGTCCGTCGGATATGCTGCCAGTCGGCTCTTGTCCTTGAACAGGCTGGTACCGATCGGCTCTCCCAGGGCGAGGTCCGTGTTCTCGGCTGCCAGTTCGACAAAAACGTGCTGACCGTCGTCGAGCCCAACGAGCAGAAACGAGCTGTTACGATGCTCTGCTGCCGAGCCGGCATATACTGTGCAGCGCCGGCCCGCAGGCAGTCGACAGTCCCGTCTGACTGCCGTCGTGACAGATTTCCAGTAGCTCTCGTCTACCGACGATATCGCAATCCAGGCCTGCGGCGCATCCCAGGTCGCGGTATCCAGCACCGCAGGATTCTTTGCCGGATCAAGTTCTAGATTCTCGAATTTCATTTGCGGCCTGCAAGACGCATCATCATATCGCCTGTTAGAGATGGTAGTCACTGCGCTCTGCGGCGTCAACTCTCTGGCGGACAGCACTACATTTGTGTTGCACAACGTGTGACTATGGGCTATAAGAGTTTCCAAAGTGCAGTGCGTATGATAGTACCGAGCCCTGATTCAGCATTCTTTTCACCAGAGGCTTACAGCATGCCGACAGAAGGCAGATCAGAACCTGGTGACTTTGGCGGAAACGGCAGATCGTTATCGCAAGATTCTTCGGTCGTGCGGGAGGCGCCGCGGACACTCGTCGCGACTCTGCTTCGGCTCGGGCCGGGCATGATCATCGCCGGCTCCATAGTTGGCTCCGGCGAACTTATTGCCACGACCAAGGCCGGCGCCGAGGCAGGATTCTGGCTGCTCTGGCTCATTATTATCGGCTGCGTAATCAAGGTATCCACACAGATCGAACTCGGCCGATACACCATCACATGGACCCAGACTCCGCTCAAGGCCCTGGACAGCATCCCCGGCCCGCGTCTGAAGGTCAACTGGGTTCTGTGGTACTGGGTAATCATGACCTTGCTGATCATTTCCCAGCAGGGAGGGATCGTCGGGGGTGTCGGCCAGACGCTGGCGATCACTCGGCCGCTTACCAGCGGCGGTCGACAGTACAACGAATTACAGGACGAGCTGGCGAGCAGCCAGGTAAAGTTGAATGTGGCCCGGGCCCAGGGCGCCGGAACCGAAGAAACCGAACGACTTGAGCGCAGGATAGAGGATTTGACCGCTGAAACGACCGAACTCAAAGAGCCCCCAGATGCATATTTGTGGGCAACGATCCTGGCGATAGCAACTTCGGTGCTGCTGCTCGTTGGTCGATATACCTTGATTCAGTTGATCTCGACCTTCTTTGTCGCGACATTCACCCTGGTGACAATAGCGACTCTGATCATGCTGCAGACAAAGCCGGAATGGGCGGTGACCGGCAGTGACCTGGCCGATGGGCTGAGCTTTCGACTGCCGCCCGCTTCTGAGGAGGCCGGCATAAATCCAATCGCTACGGCGCTGGCTGCGTTTGGAATAATCGGCGTCGGTGCTTCAGAGCTGATCATGTACCCTTACTGGTGTCTGGAGAAGGGTTACGCAAAGTTTGCGGGTCCGCGTGACAGTACGCAGGCATGGATAAAGCGTGCTCGCGGCTGGCTGCGCGTACTGCAATTCGACGCCTGGTTTTCGATGGTGGTCTACACATTCGCGACGGTTGCCTTCTACTTACTTGGAGCTGCCGTGCTCGGAAGAACAGGGCTCAATCCGAGCGGCAGGCACATGGTTCGCACATTGGCCGCGATGTATGTCCCGGTCTTCGGTCCCTGGGCGGATCGAGTGTTCCTTTCTGGGGCTTTTGCCGTGCTGTACTCGACCTTCTTTGTCGCCGCCGCCGGCAACGCCCGCATGGTCGCCGACTCTCTGGGGCTGTTCGGGATTACCGATGGTTCCGAGCGCATGCGTCTACTGTGGACCCGCATAATTTCCGCGTTGTGGCCGATTCTCGCCCTGCTGCTTTATATCGGGGTTCGTGCACCCGCAAAGATGGTCCTGGCCAGCGGTATGGCGCAGGGAATCATGCTGCCGATGCTGGGGGCTGCGGCCCTGTATTTCCGCTATCGCCGCTGCGACGAGAACCTGCGTCCGGGCCGTCTATGGGATGCAATGCTGTGGATCTCGTTTGCAGCTTTTGCCATCATAGGCGGCTGGTCATTGGCTAGCTTGTTTTGGAGATAGAACTGCAACGAAAAAATCAAAGATCAAATATCAAAGATCATAATTGCGGAATCCGCCACAGGCGGATGACTTGGTTCCCGCGCAGCGGGGGCCCTTCTTTAATTTTGCATTTTGATATATTCTCAAGGGAGGATTGAACTATGGACTTGAAGGGTAAAATAGTTCTGGTCGTAGGTGGGGCCGGAGGCATCGGACTGGGAATCGGCAAGGCGCTTGCAGCCGAGGGCTGCAGGGTTGCGCTTGCGGACGCTGATGAGGAGGGCCTGGCCAAGGCCGCCAAGACCGCAAGCACCGGGTCTGAGTTCGTCTGGCGCACCTGTGACATCACGGATCGCGGGCAGGTATCAAAGCTGTTTCAGTGGCTCGGCGACGAACTCGGTCCTGTCGACATTCTCGTCAACAGCGCCGGTATCAACGTCGCCAATCGAATGATGTCCAACATCGACCCGGCGGACTTCGACCGGATGATGGAGATCAATACGACCGGGACGTTTAACTGCATTCATGCCGCCCTTCCAGGCATGCGTCAGAGAGGTGCGGGACTGATCGTCAACATTGTGTCTCTGGCAGGTAAACGCGTGATGTCGCTAGCGGGCCTGCCGTACTGCGTGTCAAAATTTGCCACCGGCGCGCTCGGGACTTTTGTCAACCTGGAGGAATGTGGCAACGGCATCAAGGTGACAAACATCTATCCGGGAGAGACGAACACCCCGATAGTTGACAAGCGTCCGACGCCTCCGCCGCCGGAGAAGCGCGCGCAGATGCTCCAGCCCGAGGACATAGCGGCCTGTGTGGTGACAATAGCCAAGCTGCCTGCCCGTGCGGTCGTTCCGGAACTCGTAATTACACCTCCACACATGATGCTCGGCTAAAGGGAAAATCAAAATGCAAAATTGACTAAGTCATCCGCCTGCGGCGGATACCACAGTTTGTCGTTCCCGCAGAAGCGGGAATCCAGTTCCTTCATATTTGATCTTTGATTTTTGTATGGGAGGACCGCAAGATGGCTAATTACCGAATTCATCTCTGCATATCGTTGATGGTTGTCAGTTCGTCAACCCTTTCAAGCGCGGCCCACCCGGATGTGGCGCAGCGATCGTTCGGCACGATGCCTGACGGCAGTCAGGTGAATGTCTATGAATTGACAAATGCAAACCAATTGCGCGCAAAGGTCATTGATTACGGAGCCATACTCGTATCGTTGGAGGTGCCGGATCGCACGGGCAAATTGGGTGACGTTGCGCTTGGATTCGATGATCTGGACTCCTATCTCAAGAGGAACCCCATGTTCGGGTCTACTGTCGGACGCTATGCCAATCGCATTGAAGGTGCCAGTTTCACACTTGACGGCATCGAGCACAAGCTGACCGCCAACTCCGGCAAGAATCACATCCACGGCGGCAGAGCCGGAAGATTCGATAAGGTGATGTGGAACGCCCATCCCTTCAGTAGCGATGAAGAAGCGGGCGTACAGTTCACGTATCTGAGCCCGGACGGAGATGAAGGCTTTCCGGGCAACCTCAAGTGCACAGTGACATATATACTGACGAACCGAAATGAACTGAAGATAAGCTACGAAGCCACTACCGACGAACCCACGATTGTCAACCTCACTAACCACAGCTACTTCAACCTCGCCGGGGCGGGCAGCCGTGACGTCCTGGATCATGAAGTGACGATCAATGCGGACTTTTATACCCCCGGTGACAAAGCACTGATCCCGACGGGGGAGATCCACAGTGTCAAAGGCACCGCCCTGGACTTCACCGAGCCGGAAAAAATCGGAGCGAGGATCGAGGAGCTCACTCAGACGCGGGGATACGATCACAACTACGTGCTCAAGAATTCAGACGGCTCGCTTGTTCTGGCCGCCCGGGTGTATGAGCCGACAAGCGGCCGGGTTATGACGGTGCTCACCACTGAGCCGGGTATGCAGTTCTACACGGCCAACGGCATGAGAGGGGTAAGGGGCAAGGACGGGAAAGTCTACGACAGACACTTCGGTTTCTGCCTTGAGACCCAGCATTTTCCCGACTCGCCCAACAAGCCGCATTTTCCTTCCACGGTGTTGCGGCCCGGCCAAAAGTACAGTACTATGACCGTGTTCATGTTCTCAACACGTTAAATATATGCCCGTGGCCAGCATCTCGATTTGGTCGGCATCAACAACAATGACGGGTCTTGCACGATCCGGCTTTGAAGAGGACGAGACAGATGAGCGGCTTAACTCGCAGAGCCTTTGTCAGGAACATGGCGGTTTTTGCCGCCAGCGCAGGGATCACATCGAGGATCAGAGGGGCAAACAATGACATCCGGCTCGCCATAGTGGGCCTGCGTAAGAAGGGCAAGGAGCATCTCGATATATTCCCGAAAGTACCGGGCGTTCGCATAGTCGCGCTTTGCGATGCGGACACTGAGTTTCTGGACATCGAAACCCAGAAGTTCAATGACCGAAACGAAAAGGTCACCAGATACGTGGACTACCGCAAGCTGCTCGACGACAAGGATATCGATGCAATCGTTGTTGTCGCGCCCGATCACTGGCACGCGCTGATGACCGTCTGGGCCTGTCAGGCGGGCAAAGACGTATACGTAGAAAAGCCGCTTTCTCATAACATCTGGGAAGGGCGCAAGATGGTCCAGGCCGCCCGCAAGTACGATCGCATTGTCCAGACAGGCTCACAGAACCGCTCTGATGTCGGTCTGCGCGCGGCGGTCGAGTACATAAAGGCGGGCAATCTGGGTGCCATCAAACTCGTGCGGGCCTTCAGCTACTACCTTCGCGAAAGCATCGGCCGGGTAAACGGGCCGCAACCCATTCCGGCATCGCTGGATTATGATCTCTTCCAGGGCCCTGCTCCCCTGACGCCCCTGATGCGGGAGAACCTGCATTATGACTGGCACTGGTTCTGGGACACCGGCACAGGGGAGGTCGGCAATCTCGGCGCGCACAATATCGACGAGAGCCGGTGGGTGATCAGCCACAAGGAGGTGGCCCCAAGGGCGATCAGCATCGCCGGGCGTATAGGCATGCACGATGACGGACAGACCCCCAATACACAGATCACGTTCTTTGACTATGAGCCGGCCCCGATTATTTACGAAGTGCGCGGCCTGCGCCGGCGCAGGGGCCTGCGCGCCGGAGAGCACTACAAAGGGATAAGTTTTGGGATGGTGATCCAGTGTGAGGGCGGCTATTTTGCCGGAGGAAGAGGCGGCGGATGGGTGTATGACAACGACGGTAAGAGAATAAAGCAGTTCCCCGGTGACGGCGGCATCGAACATCAGGCCAATTTTGTAGAGGCTCTCAGGAGCCGCAAGACAAGTGATCTCAGGGCCGACGTTCTCGAAGGTCATGTCACTGCAACACTGTGCCACATGGCCAATATATCGTATCGCCTCGGTCGCAAACAATCGCCTGAAGAAATCGCCGAGGCGGTGGCAGGAAACGACGTTTTGGCAGAGGCGTTCGAGCGCTGCCTCGAACATCTGAAAGCCAACAAAGTGGACCTGAAGCGCGAGCCTTTGACTATCGGGCCTGCTCTTACATTCGATAACAACAGCGAGGAATTTGTGGGGCAGTTCAGTGACATGGCGAACATGTATCTGCGTCGCAATTACCGCGAGCCGTATGTGGTACCGGATGAGGTGTGAGAGAGCAATAGAAGTTACCAACGGTTTGAAGCATGAGAGGACAAGAAGAATGGATCGCCGGGACTTGCTTCATTCAATCGCAGGTGCCCTGACGGCGGCAACAATCGGGGACCTGACGAGAGCATATGGCGCAGGGCGAGTGACCGAATTCGGGCTTGGCATCGCGCAGTTTTCCTACAGCGCCCGGCTGAGGGCGGATCGTTCGGCGCCAGCGAAGGATCGGCTTGCAGATCCGCTCAACTTCATCGACTACTGTCACAAGCTCGGGGCCGGCGGTATTCAGATGAACATAGGCCTCCGGGATCAGGACTACGCAACCAGGCTTCGCCGAAAGGCCGATGCCTACGAAATGTTCGTCGAGAGCTCAGTATCTTTGCCCAAGCAAACCTCTGACCTCGAGAGATTCGAAGCGGCGTTGCGAACAGCCAAACAGGCAGGCGCGAGCGTGATCCGCACCGCGATAGGCGGACGGCGCTATGAGCAGTTTGGCGATGCCGGGCAGTTCGAAGCGTTTGCGGCGCGTTCTTTGAAATCGCTGCAATTGGCCGGGCCTCTCGCAGCTCGACAACGCATGCGGCTGGCCATTGAGAACCACAAAGACTGGCGCATCGATCGGATGCTGGATATGATCAAGCGGCTCGGCAGCGAGTACGTCGGCGTCTGCGTCGATACGGGCAACAGCTTTGCGCTGCTGGAAGACCCGATGGCGGTCGTCGAGGCATATGCGACTGTAGGCTTTTCGGTCCATCTAAAAGACATGGCAGTCGCCGAATACGAAGATGGCTTCCTGCTTGCCGATGTCCCCCTGGGTGAGGGGGTGCTCGATCTGGCCAGGATGGTCGAGATTCTGCGAAAGGCAAATCCCGAGATCAGGTTCAGCCTGGAGATGGCGACGCGGGACGCGCTGAAAGTCCCATGCCTGACAGACAAATACTGGGCGACCTTCGCCGATGTGCCGGGATCTGATTTGGCGCGTGCCCTCAGATACGTACGGGCGAATGCATCGACCGAGAGCCTGCCAGAGGTAAACCATCTGTCGCTGGACAAACTGGTCAAGCTCGAAGAGGACAACATTAAACAAAGCCTTGCCTTCGCAAAAGAGCACCTCAATCTGTGAACAATGGTTAAGCGACGAAATTTGGAGAGATGCTATGCTGAACCCCGTCGTCATATTGATTATTGGCGTTGCCTTGCTGATCGCGATGATGCTTGTGTTGCGCTTGAACGCCTTTGTCGCGCTGATTACCGCCGCGATGATCATAAGTCTGCTCTCGCCGGGTGACTTCGCCGAGAAGATTGCCCGCGTGGGCGGGGCATTCGGCAAAGTAGCCGGAGGCATAGGTATTGTAATCGCCATGGCGGCTATCATCGGCAAGTGCATGACCGACAGCGGCGCTGCCGACCGGATCGTGCGGTCTTCTCTGAAGGTATTGGGCGAGAAACGGGCTCCGACGGCGCTTATGCTCAGCGGATTTGCGCTGTCGATTCCGGTCTTCTTCGACACAGTTTTCTACCTTCTAGTTCCGTTGGCGCGATCTCTGTGGTCTCGCACGCGAAAAAACTACGTGCTGTATCTCACGGCTATTGTCGCAGGCGCCGCAATAACCCACACTCTTGTTCCGCCGACGCCCGGGCCGCTTCTTGTGGCAATTGAACTCAAGGTCAACATCGGCCTGATGATTATGATGGGTGTGCTCGTCGGCCTGCCGGCAGCCGCTCTCGGCGTGCTGGTGTGCAAGATAATCAACTGGCGGATGGATATCCCCATGCGTCCGTATGCCGGCGAGGCTGAACCTGAGCCGCTCGCTGACGATCAGCTCCCGCCGTTTTGGATTTCATTCGCTCCCATCGCCTTGCCGATAATCCTGATCTCTCTTGACACAATAATCGAAACCCTGAAAGTGGGCGGAGTGACGGCTCAGATCGCTGGAGTAGTGGGCCACCGCGACTCGGCGCTGCTGCTGGCGGCGGCTGTCGCCATGTTCGTGCTGGTCCGCCAGCGAAAGCTGTCCTTCAAGGAGCTGGCCTCCAGAAGCGAGACCGCCCTGATGAGTGCTGGGATGATAATCCTGATCACCGCCGCCGGCGGCGCATTCGGCGCAATGCTGCGAGAGG
>LJTR01000198.1 GCA_001303465.1 Phycisphaerae bacterium SG8_4 | reverse complement strand
AGCCAGATAATCGCCTCATACTTCTCCGTACTCAATTTCCTGTTGGCGTAAATCTGAAAAAGCTCCGGATGCAAAGGTCTCTGGAAACAACTGAACATCAATTCTTCGACGGCTACGTTCACTTGTGGTGATTCCATCTATAAAATCCTAAACACAAAAATCCGGCTTTCAACTTGTCGATATTATACCAGAATTAGTAGACTATTTCAAGTCAGATATCAGTGCTGATATGGGCCAAATCGGCCCTTATAGGACGAATATTGTGCAAGCTTCGCATTCCTAAAGAGTAATGACAGGTGACTTTTTTTGAAAAAAAGCGGGCAGCTACCAATGTTTTTCCCGCTTTCCTCTACTGAAAAAAACGCGTCGCGATGGAGACCGCAATGATGTTGTAAAAGGCGTGAGTACCGGCAGTAATTCCGAAACCGCGGACTGCAAATAGGGCCGCAAAATACACCCCTGCTATAGTCCGGAAAACAAACTCTGTCAGGTTAAAGGGGTCGGCATCATTTGGCTGGCCGCTCCTGAAATCTATGTGGTGATGCGCGCTGAACAGCGCCGCCGAAATGACCACAGCAAGCACGATCGAGTTCTTGTAAGGCAGCCTCAGGATATCCTGGAATAACAGCATCAAGATACAGATCAATATCAGACGAAACACAAGCTCTTCGTAAATCCCGGCCCCTATCCCGGTAACTATGTCTGCCCAAAGGGATCTTCGCGAGCCATTTATCTCGCCCTTGGCGGCAAGCTGAGGCGGACCGCCGTATGCCACTGCAAAGTTCTCTGACGGCACTAGAGTGCAGGCTTCTATTGCCGCGATGTCAAGCCGGTCTTCGCCGGCCCGTGGTGCTGTCCAGCTACTCAGGCACAATGTCAGGACGATCAACGGGACCGCCAGCAGAGTGCACTCGGCGGCCATTGGCAGGATATCGGCGAGCCGGAAACGCCACTGCTTGCCGGAGGTAATCTGCAGCGCTATCAGGATTACCACCACCGCCAGCGGAGGCGCGGCCCATGCGAACTTGCCGCCATACCCGAGCGACTCGAGCAACTCTTGCAGCCATACAAAGGCCACCACTCTCACCTGTGATTGGTTCAGCACATCGGTATTGATGCGAAATGTGCCGAATTCATACAGGACGATAAATGGCAGAAGGAAGATTGCGGCCGCTATTGGACGAGATGTCCGTTCGAGATAAGAGTCTTGCGAGAAGTTGAAGAGTTCACTGGCACTCCGCTCGTTCTTGACTTGTTCGGCGTTTTTCCTTTTTGCCTTTGCCATCCTGATCTTCGACCGTGTTACTTCCACTCTACGGCTGCATCTTTAAATTTGTACAGAGTCTAACTCAAGTAAGCCGAGAAGACAATAGCGAAACGCTGCGAACACCAAAGATGTCGCGCCGCCAGACTGGCTGGAAACGGGCCGGCGTGTTGAACATCATCGTGATACAATGACACGTGAGATCCTGACAAGAATTTATGAATTGCTCTATGATGCCTTCGGGCCTCAGAACTGGTGGCCTTCTGAGACGTCTTTCGAGGTAATTGTCGGCGCGATACTTACGCAGAATACGAACTGGGCCAACGTCGAAAAAGCTATAGCAAATCTGAAATCCGCAGACTGTCTCAACCCTCAAGTACTCCGGCATATCGATCCGGCGCGGCTTGCCGAGTTTATCCGCCCTGCCGGCTACTACAATCTCAAATCGCGACGGCTCAAGAACTTTGTGGACTGGCTTTTCGACGATTATGAAGGCGACCTTGATAACCTTCAGAGTGTCGACACCAACCGGCTGAGGACTGAGTTGCTGAGCATCAAAGGCGTCGGCCGCGAAACCGCCGATTCGATCCTGCTTTACGCCCTCGACAGGCCCGTCTTTGTCGTGGACGCCTATACCGCTCGAGTTACCATTCGACACGGCTTGATAGAACGGGACGCTGGTTACGAGCAACTGCGGGAATTGTTTGAGTCGAACCTGCCGCAGGAAATCCAACTGTTCAACGAGTACCACGCTCTGCTGGTAAGAGCCGGCAAGCAGTTCTGCAAGAGACGAGCCAGATGCCCGGGTTGTCCGCTCGAAGAACTGCCGCACAGTCTCGAGATCGAAGAATTCTAGTGCACGGTCTGGCCGGGTATGGCGCCGGTGTCGGCTGAGAGCATGAAGATGTCTTTTCCCCCCTCGCCGGCTGCCAGGATCATACCTTCGGAGACGCCGAACCTCATCTTTCTGGGCTTTAGATTGGCAAGTAGAACGACGATTCTCCCCGTGAGGTCTTCAGGCTTGTATGCAGTCGCTATGCCGGCGAGAACGGTTTTCTCCAGGCCCCCTACGTCAAGAGTGAGTCGCAACAGCTTGTCGGCGCCTTCCACCGGTTCGGCCATTGTGACTTTCGCGATCCGCAGATCGATCTTTGCAAAATCTTCAATTGTGCACTCCGGTTTGAGCGGCTCAGTGACACTTACCTGAGCCGGCTGAAGGCCCTGGCCCTGCTTACTCTCTTCAATCATTGCATTCACCTGTTTGTCGTCAATTCGTTCGGCCAATCTTTCGAAAGTGCCTATCTTGTGATCTTCCAGCACAGTATCGGAATCTGCAAAGCTCAACGCCTGGATGTTGAGAAATCTCTCCACTTTTTTGGCAAATTTGGGCAGTATAGGTCTGAGGTAGATCGTAAGAATACGAACAGCATTTACCGTAGCCGTCAAGGTCGTGCGTGTTCTTTCCGGATCGCTTTTGATCGTCACCCAGGGCTGGTTCTGCTCGACGTATCGATTCGCCTCGTCCGCCAGAGCAGTGATGGAGCGGACAGCGGCAGCATATTTGAGATTCTCGTAGTCCTCTATAATCCGGTCTTTTGCAGCCGTGAGTTTGCCGATCAATTCTCTGCCCTGCTGATCCAGCCGGCCGAGTTGGGAATCAAGTTTCTTCGTCAGCATGGGACCCGATCGGGAAGCGAGATTAGCAAACTTGCCCACTAAATCGGAATTGATTTTGTTTATGAAATCCTCGGTTTTCAAATCTATGTCGTCGATGCCGTCGGTCAGTTTGCTCGCGTAATAGTATCGCAGGTACTCTGGATCTAGGTGTTTTGCATAGGTGCTCGCCTTGACAAACGTGCCCCGGGATTTGCTCATTTTCTCGCCATTGACGGTAAGGAAGCCGTGAACGAAGAGTTTGTCGGCGGTCTTAATACCCGAACCGGTCAGCATCGCGGGCCAGAAGAGCGCGTGGAAGTACATTATGTCCTTGCCGATGAAATGATACAGCTCGTATTGGCCTTCGCCGGACTTCGGCGAGCCGGCGCCGGGCCAGAGCACATCGAAATCGAGGTTGTTCTTGTCGCAGTAATTCTTCGCCGAGGCCATGTATCCGATGGGCGCGTCCAGCCAGACATAGAAGTACTTGTCTTGCTGGCCCGGAATCTTGAATCCGAAATATGGCCCGTCGCGAGATATGTCCCAGTCTTTAAGACCCGCCTTGAACCACTCGTCGAGCTTGTTCGCCACCGATTTCTGTGTATGCCCTGAGGCGATAAGCTCCCTGAGCTGCTGCTCGTAGTCGGCGAGCTTGAAGAAAAAGTGCTTGGATGTCTTCAGGGCCGGTGTAGCCTGGCACGTCGCACAGTACGGATTGATAAGATCGGCAGGTTGATATGTCGAGCCGCAAACCTCGCAGGAATCACCGTATTGGTTCTCTGCTTTGCACCGCGGACATGCGCCTCGCACAAATCTGTCCGGCAGTGACATCTTGCAGTTCTCGCAATAGGTCTGTTCCACATCACGCGTGACAATCGAGCCGGCCTCGTTAAGACGGTTGAAGATCAGCTCGCTGAAAAACTTGTTTTCAGGCGAGTGAGTCGAGTAGTAATTGTCAAATTCGACGCCGAAGCGATCGAAATCCGCTTTGTGCTCTTTGTGCACCCGCTCGACCAGCTCTTCGGCGGTAATGCCGGCAGCGCGGGCGCTTATCATCACAGGCGTACCGTGCGTGTCGTCGGCGCAAAAATAGAGGCACTCGCTGCCGCACATCTTATGAAAGCGGACCCAGATATCGGTCTGGAGATATTCCACCAGGTGTCCAATGTGTATAGGGCCGTTCGCATAAGGCAGAGCCGAAGTTACAACGATCTTGCGGGGCATTCTTCTTCCTTGACGATTGGTACCAGGGCTGTCAGTTCTTCCTGTCCTTCCGGCCTCTGCCAGCGTTCTTGGCCGGGCCATTCTGCTTCTTATCCGGCGCAGACTGGGGCAGTATCTCAATTTCGTCAACGCCTACGGCCTTGCGTTCTCCACTTTCATATTCGACCATCACGAGCTGGGTCAATATCTGGGCATCTACCACCTTGCCCCGGCCCTGTTTGGTCTTCACCCTGGTGTTCTTCTTTGGCAGTCGTTTCTTTAGTTCCGTATAATTCTTGTCCTCGTAGCGCAGGCAGCACTTCAACCTGCCGCAATAGCCGGAGATCTTGGCCGGGTCGAGGGTCGCCTTCTGCATCTTGGCCATTCGCATGTTGACGGGCTTCAGGTGCTTGAGAAAACGCTGGCAGCAGCATTGTTGCCCGCAGCTTTCCACGTCGCCCAGGAGCTTGGCTTCGTCGCGCGAGCCGATCTGACGCATTTCGATTCTCGTCTGATACTCCTGTGCGACTCTTTTTACCAGCTCGCGAAAATCCACCCGTCCGTCCGACATGAAGTAGAATATGATGCGTTCGCCTCCGAATACGTGCTCGGCGTCCACTATCTTCATCGGCAGGTTCATTTCCTTGATGAAACGCTGGCAACATTCCATCTCCTCTTTCACGATTTTCCGCAGGTGTCGCTCTTCGCTGACGTCGGCCAACGTTGCGTAGCGGATGAATTTGCCCGCCGGGCCGCGGGAAAAATCGACTTCGCCCTCATCGTAGCACTCTGTTATCTGTTCTGCGCTCAACTTGAACTGGCCGCCCCTGTAGGAGGCAAGCCCGCCTACCAGGTGTCCCAGCTCGAGGCCTCGATGGGTCTTTATCACGACGCGGCTGTGTACTTTGGATACGGTGCTCTCATGATGCTCGAAGAGGCCGAGCGTATTCATCCGGCCGTATCGAATCAGCATGTATTTCTTGTTCTTTGCCTGTTTGGCTCTTGTCTCGGGGCCTTTTGTCATCAAAACTTCTTCCGAATTCCTATAATCATAAGGTCATGCTAGCGCCAAACCGGCATTGTATCAGAATCGGGCAGGCTCAACAATAGCCGCTCGAAAATAAGCTTCTCGCTGACGTTGGATTCAATCCAATGCAGCATTCTGTAACAGTCGGCGATCTTTTCGGCCGCGTGCTCGGCATCGAACCGAGCCGCCAGCTTCTCTATCTGTTCTCTCTGGTCGTACTCGGCGGTCTTCTGCGTCGCTGTTGCATTTAGCATCATCGCATCGTGCAGAGCCAATATGATCATCCGGATCAAAGTCTTGGTGGCCTTGCGCCCCACGTCTGTTTTGCTGGTGTTCTTTTCTACACCGCTCCAGATACCTGCGATTCTTTTGCTTTCGACGACAAACCTCTCGGCCAGGTTCAAGGCGTCGGCCAGTTCACAGCCGGCCAGGGAATTCACCAGTTCGTTCTTGGTTTCGTACAGTTTCGCGTCGGCCAATTCAAGCTCGGCCCACCGCCGCGCTGTCCCCAGGCTGCCCTGCGCCAGGGCCGCGAAGTATCGGGCCTGATCCGTTCCGAGGTCCATTTCCTTCAGTTTCTCGATTATCCGCTGTCGATCCACGGGACCGAACCGAATCGTCTGGCACCGTGATCTGGTGGTGGGCAGAAGTCTCTCCAAGCGCGTGCAAAGCAGAACGATGCAGCAGTACTTGGGGGGTTCTTCGAGCACTTTGAGCAGGCAGTTCTGCGAGGAATTGTTCAGCCTTTCGGCCTCACTGACGACAAAAACCTTTCTTGGTGAGACGGTGGGTTTAGCCGAAACCTTTTCGACCAGGAACTCTCGAATAACATCTATGGGCAGATCTACGGGCGTTGTCTTGCCCTTGCCGTCGGCGGTGAATTCGAGCAGCTCCTTGTAGACGTGACTGAAATCGGGGCTCGACCCGGCCTCGAAGAGGCGGCATGATTCGCACCAGCCGCAACTTTCCGCAAAGCCACTTTCGGTGACAGGCTCTTTGCAGCCGAGCAGCTTGGCCCATTCACGGGCCGTCTTGAATTTGCCCACGCCTTCGGGCCCGGCGAAGATGTACGCATGGGCCCATCTGCCTGCCGCAAATGCCCGCTGCAAAATATCGATCGCCCTGTCCTGGCAGAAGATCTCGCTGAATGACATCTATGTGAAACTCACTTCTGAGATAAGTTGCAGTATCTTCTCATGAACTGTTTGTATATCGTCCGCAGACTCGACAACCATGAAGTCCTTCCGCCCTCTGGCCAACCGCAAAAACCCTTCGCGGACTTCTTTGTGATATCCGTCCCCCTTTGCCTCCATTCTGTCGAGCTGGCGGTCCAGGCGCGTTGCGGCGGTCTCGAGATCCACGTCCAGGATGATGGTCAGGTCGGGCCAGACGCGATCGAGACAGTCGGCAGCAATTCCTGCAACATTTTCGGCGCCAAAGCCGCCGGCGTGGCCCTGATAGGCACACGTACTCGATAGCCACCTGTCGAGCACGACACACCTGTTGTCCTCAAGTGCCGGGGCTATCTTCTCGCCCCAGAGCTGCGCCCTGGCCGCCATGTACAACAGCAGCTCTGTTCTCGTATTGATTGCCAGATGCTCTGGGTTGAGGAGGATTTCTCTTATCTTCTCACCGACAGCGGTATCGCCCGGATCGCGGAAGCAGCTGGTCTTGACGCCTCTGCCTTCCAGCCATTGGGCCAGAAGTTTCACCTGGGTGCTCTTGCCGCAGCCGTCCGGGCCATCGAGCACAATGAACTTGCCTTCGAGCCTGTCTTTCAACAATATTTCCTTTCCAAATCCTTTTCTTACAACGTACCTCAAACCATCCCAAAACACAACGCATATTTCGCCCTCGGCTGGTGGGATTCCGGCCCCAGGCGTGTGTTTTGCGGTGGTGTCCTGCTCTACCGCAGGATTTTTGGAAGTGCGCCATACGTGTGCGGCATGCGGTGTCGAGGACCGATGGATCGCCAGTGTCCGACCCAATCCAGACGCTGACGTCTGCCAAGATCGACCTCGGCCCAGAATACGCCTTGCCTGCCCTCACTCGAAGCAAGGATCTTGCCCATCGGGTCAATTACGAGGCTGTTGCCGTCGTACACGGACGGGACCATGTAGACGCCGTTGTCGCGTGCCCGCACGCGGAAAGTCGATTCGCCGTTGACTTTGCCGTCTTCGTCGGCAAGTGTGTTGCCCCAGGTCGGAGCAAACACGATCTCGGCGCCGCCGAGGGCGAAGATCGCTGTAGATTCGGGGAAGAACCAGTCGTAGCAAATCTGAATTGCGACCTTGCCGAACTCCGTATCGAATACAGGATACTCGGTGCCGGGCTGAACGCCCTTCTTCCACTCCTCGCGGGGCAGATGGACCTTTCGATACTTGCCCGCAATCCGTCCATGCCTGTCCAGCAGCACTGCGGTATTGTAAACAACGTCGCTTTCCACCTCGGTAAGACCAACGACGACCCAGATGTGGTTGCTGTTGGCCGCCTCGCCCAACTGGCGGCTGACAGGCCCCGGTATCGGCTGGGCGCAGTCTTCGAGAGTGGCCGAAGTGCCGACAGCGGTGATCGTCTCACCCAGGCATACGATATCGAGCCCGAGCTTTCCCGCTGCATCAATCTGTTCACACCAGAGCTTCAGGTTTTTCTCGATCGTACTGTTGCTTGGGCGCAGATAGACGGTGCCAACCTTGACTCTACGCGGCTCGGGAGCCGTTGTCTTGCGCATACTTGCCTGCCTCCACAGCACAGCCCCGGGCCCTGGCCATTTGAGTTCCAGTGACAGGCGAGCGCCGTCGGCCTTCTCGGGCGCGACAAGCACATCATCGAACCGCAACAGCTCGTCGTCAACGACCGGGCCTCGCACGAGCATCCCGGCCGGATGAAGAAGCCTGCCGTCAACGGTCCACTCCACGCGCACAGCGAGCGAATGGTAGGGTTATGAAAGATCGCGAACCTGGCAAACCACCTCGACGGCGTATGCCGCACCACCTTCAATGCTATTAATTTGCTGAACGAGACCACCGATGGCGAAGGGAT
>LJTR01000197.1 GCA_001303465.1 Phycisphaerae bacterium SG8_4 | reverse complement strand
AGCCAAAGGTGGCTGAATCGAACGCCGTGGGGTAGGCGAACGAATCCCAGGCAATGCGCACCCTTTGATCTGCTGGTTCGGAATAGTCATAGATCCGCCAGGTGGCCCACCCTTGCCCGGTAAACTTATGCACAATGGATTCCTTCGGATCAATGACGCCGCCGGCCGCCGGGCCGCCTTTGAACCAGGCCTCCACGGCGTCCCAGAGTGCCTTCTTGGTATATGCCGTTATACGGTGAACGACTACCGATTCGCCTTTCGGCCCTCGCGGGAACGACGTTGGAGCCACGCGCGCGTAGATGTCGCCATTGCTGTCGGTGGCCTGAGCCCTGGGGACGTACTGGGTTTCCATCTGTAAGGCCCTGTTGGGATTGGCCGGACGGCTGTCCAGAAACATACCCCCCGTGCTAGGCTCGTCCACAGTCACCTGGGAGAAAAAGTAGGGAGTGAAGAAGGTAACCGGGCCTTTGAAGTTTCCCGTGTTCAAGAACAAGGTCCAGCAGTGATTTCCCGTAGGAACGTCTTTGCCGGCGGTTTTGGATTTGGGCTCGGTGAGTGGGAGCGGCAGATATCCGTAGCCCCAAAGCTGGCCGCAGGTCCCCTGCTTTAGATTCAGGCCGTCCGGCGGCCAAAGCACCCATGGGCTGAGTTGCGCCACGCCGTACTTGCCTTGCGGCTTACTCCAGTCCCTTGGCCCATCCACGAAAATTCAACTGCACCCCGCCCATAATGAACTTCGGCGTTTCCGTGGCGAATCGCGTATCACGCCACCAGCCCAGGCCGCCTTCGATGTCAGAATACATCCTTTCGATGGGCTTGGGCTTGTCATTCTGGGCGTGCATCCACGTGCTGAAAAGACCGGTTTGAAACCGATTCCCCGGATACTCCTCTAACAGCGGCCAGGCCGCCACATACATGGAGAATCCGCCGCCATAAGTTTCCGGGACTCTCTCGTGAGGGGCGCCCAGGTATCCGGCCATCTCTCCTCTCTGACTCTGATTAGACGCGCCGACGAGGGATGCCAGCGGTAAGAGCAGCACAAGGGCCAGCGAGCAAGTGAACGATGTAAAAAGCCTTTCTTTCAACATAAGAGAAACTCCGACAATAGTATACCCTTCAGGGCAGTAAATTCTCGCGAGCAAAACCATAACCTGTTATGGTAACGCCGCTTACCCGCGCAAAGACGGAAATCTTTGATCGGGATCACTATTAAACGCCAAGAGCATACAGCGGGTAGTAGACCTCTGTCAACGGTCTTCGACTATGGCAAAAGAACTGGGGCCCGTACAAAAGTATATCAGTACGGGCCCCGAATGATGCAAATCCACTTCGCAGCAGCGCAATTGTCTGCCGCTTCGAACAATCTTAGGACGACCTATTTGACCAGCCGAATGTCGTCGAAGTACATCATCCCAGTGCCGCCGGCAGCCGGGCTTCCCTTTGTGCCGAAACCAATGGTAATGGTATTGACGTTCGCAAGGTCCACGCCCGCAAACGCCGACAGCTCGATGACCCACTCGTTCCATCCTGCTATCTGCGTTGCGCTGTCGTCGTCGTGATATACCACTGCAGTGCCGTTTAGAGCGACAAACATACGGTCGGCTGCATTATCAGAATCGCCGCGGAACCATAGTGACAGCTTGGTGACGCCTTCGGAAGTCCAGTCACGCGGATGGACCAGCGTCAGAGTTGCCTCGGAGGTCTTGTTTGCATTGTCGTAGAAGTACGGCATCGACTGCACGCCGCCGTGAATAATTGCCTGCTCGGCATAGGGCGGCAGGTCATTGCCGACGAGCGCTCCATTCGTGGTGGTTCCGAAACCGTCTATCCACACATCAAATATCCTGTTGCTCGCCTCGTCAGGCGGATCGATGTCATTGTAGGATTCAAAGTCGTCCACGAGCAGGAAGTCGGCAACCGTAAAGCTCCAGAGCAGACCTTTCACCGTCTCATTGGGATAGACCGCGTCAACACGCCAGTAGTAATTCCCAGCCAAGTCGAGCTTGCCGGGATCAAAACTCTCAGAACCGAGTGCTTTGTTGCCTATGTACTCAGGGGAGGCCGCCGTGGCATTCTCCACAGCAGCGGCGTCGGTGCCGAAGTACAGATCGCTCGAGGCGGCGTTATCCGCCGGCGTCCATGAAAGTGTTGCGATCATCGGCACATCCACTGCGCCGTTAGCCGGCTGTGAGTTGCCCGCGGCCCCGGGCGTAGTGAAGCTCCAGATGTCACCCTTATATGTGAAAGGCGGATCGAACTCGTCGACGCGCCAGTAGTATACCTTCTCCAATTCCAGCGCAGCCGGCTTGTAGCTGGCATTTCCCTGAAGCATGCCGCCTGTGGCATTGTTCACGTCCTCGACATTGGTGCCCATATAGACGGTGTGCAGCTTGGCGGCAAAACCCGGTTTCCACCTGAAAACTGTGCCCAGATCCACAAACTCGGCTCCGTCAGCCGGATCGGGATCGAAAGCCGTTTTGGGCGGAACTGAGAAGCTCCACACATTTCCCCTCCACGGACTGTTTGGATCCGCCTCATTGACCTCGTCGATTCGCCAATAGTAGGTTGTGCCCGGGACGAGCCCATCCGGATAAGGAAATCCGGGAAAGCCAACCATGAAATTTGCTTCAGGCTGATTGCCCTGGAATGTGCCTTCGGCGCCCTGACTCACTTCCTCGAGACTTTCGCCCAAGTATACATCGTGCGAGACGGCAAATTCTCCCGGTAACCAGCTCACGCTGACCCAAGTATCGGCGTGTATGGCACCATCAGCCGGGTTGGGACTGCGGGCTACCGCCCGGTCTCCGAGAACGGGCGGGACATAGTCGCCCTCGTACCACCTTACGGCATCGACCCAGAAATCACCGACGTCATACTGTATGTGGAACGTGATTGACGCCGGATCCACATTCGCGGTGAAAACGGGAGTGGTGATGCTGAACTCTGTCCATTCTTCGGTCATGGTGAAGGCCTGCTCACCATATCCCGTCCACGGATCTCCGTCATGTTCCGGTTTGAAGTTGATATTCAGCTCGCCTGACTTGCTCTTGAGAAAGGCCGAAAGAGTGTACTTCTTCCCGCTCTCCCAGACACTATGTCCCCTGTGCTGCAAGCCGGCATCCCAGAAATTCGCACCCGCTGAGGGAACCACAATATGCAGACAATAATCTCCCTCAATCGGAGCTTCGGGAACTGCTGCGCCCGTCAAGTCGGTGACTACTTCTGTGGTAGCGGGGCCATATGTAGTCCAAGGCGCCATGTCACCGGTTTCAAAGCCACCGTTCTCCAGCAAGTTTACAACTTGGCCCTGGCTCAGACCGAATCCCATAAACACTATGAAGATTGCGGTCAACCATACTATCTTAGTTCTCATGATTCCTAGTCCTCACTTCCTGTCGCTCTGCGACGTAACTCAATTGACCTCCACTCCATTCACATTATAGACGTTCCTCAAAAAAAGGTTCGGACAAACTGACCGCAATGGTCCTTGCTCTAGCGTGCATCTTTCCGACATTTGCTGAAAGTTATCCTCCACGAATCGAGACTGCCTCCTTCCTTTGAGAACGCTAAAGACAGGCAAAATCCTGCCCGGACGGCCTCAAATCCACAGACTTCATCTTATGTTACTTATACCAGATAAGCTGCCTGCCCGTCAAGAAAAATCGCCGGCTGACTGAGATGCCAGGACACAGGGATTTCCCTGGATTCCCCTACTTACTCAGCCCCACTCTCTTCCTCGCTGAGTTCGCCGATTTCTGGGTAGACTTTGTTCTTTCCTATCTTGTTCGGTGAGTCATGCACAAGGGGAACGGCTACGCCGCCTAGAGGTTTGCCGCCAAGCACGGCGCCGTCGACCCTGAACTCGTACACAGCCTCGAACACCCAACCAGGAAAGGCGGGATTCTCGGTGTAGTCCGGGTCGGTAGCCGGCGAATCCTCGGTCAGTACGTGTTCCAGCTCATTGAGGTTATAATCGAGACTCGTGCCCCAAGCCAACAGATAGGCTGCATCACCGGAGTGAACTTCACCATCCCCACCTGCTACTCCAAGGGAAGCATGTGCACCACTACCTTCATCTTTACCTTCTTGGTCAATTTCGGAGATGTAGTCCAGCGTGAAGTCGAATACCACTTTTCCAGAAACGTCGGTGATCGTGAACCTAGCTTTGTCGTAGTCTTTGAGGTCCTTGAAGTTGTGATTCTCTCCACTCGGTGCGTCCTCGCCCCAGCCGATGGAATTGGCACCGTAGCTGTTGTCGACCAGCGTCAGAGGCTGTACAAAGACAACTGAAAGACATTTCTTTTTCAACTGTGGGTCATAGTCATAGTGGTACCAGAGTTCCCCTTTCTCCTCGACCGGATCGACAACACCTTCCACATTCAAATTGACCTCATAGCCGACTACGTAGTCTTCATTCGGGTCGTAACGGCCGTCGATCACGATCTCTGAGTTGGCCAGAGGCGGCAAACCGAGGACAGCCACTACATAAAGAACTGTTGATATCCTTGCCATTTCACTTGTCCTTTCGCCAAAGATATTCTCCAACAAACTTGTCCTGGCCACTAATGGTCTTCAGCCGACAATTCATTTCTATAGCTCAGCAGTTGTCGATGCCGATAGGACGGTGCGGATCTATTGTCTCGACACCTGACTCGAATGTTGCCCGCATCCCCACAGTATTGAGATTCTGAGCGTCTCGGACATCGCCTGGCCTCTTAGAGCATTATCGGCCTTTCGCTAAGGTTTTCTTAAATATCTGGCGATCTTACCTGCGTCAGATGCTGAAATTGGCAGTTCAGCGCGCGATCAATCGAACGCTACGACCTGTTCCGGGCAGTTCGCCGTTGATCCTCCAGCGCAAAAGCAGTAGAATAGCATTTTGTTCCTGAAGGCTTGCGCCACAGTGTCGGAGTCTTGTCATGGGCAGAAAAAGGGGATTCACACTCATAGAACTTCTCGTCGTGATCGCCATCATTGCGCTTCTGCTGAGCATTCTCATGCCGGCGCTGCAAGCGGTTCGCGAGCAGGGCCGGCGTGCCGTCTGCGCCCAGAATGAGAAGAACACAGGACTTGGCCTGTTCCTGTACGCCAACGACTACGACGGCAAGCTGCCGCTGAATGTGGTCGATCGGTGGCTCTTTGACGTTTCATACTGGACGACGGACATCGTTCTGGAGTCGGGCGCATTCGACCGACACATCTTCTACTGTCCTTCCTGGCGTAAAAGAGACAATATCATCTTCTGGCGCTACGGCGAGAACTTCCCGGCCGGCACACCGGAGAGCAATCCACCACCAGAGCCGACGGCCGAATCGACTCGCAGAAACTTCCATCGCATCATGGGTTACTTCTGGTTCATCGATACGGCCGCGGGCAGATCGAATCCGCCCATGAGCCCCGACGGCGGCGCGTCCAAGGAATGGGTCCGGTCCGTTACCGCGACCAAGAGCGCCCCGGCGTCGGTCGAGCTTATCACCGACGTAACCGCCAGCAACGGGCCAAATCGCGAGACGTCCGACTTTTCTCGTGCAACCGGCGGCTGCTGGTCGCGATGGCAGGTCTACGACAGATCGAACCACCTCAAAGTCTCGAAGCCTACCGGCGGAAACATCCTCTTCGTCGACGGCCACGTCCAGTGGCGGCATTTCAGGAACATGGAGCACCGCTGGTTCTGGCAAAGCTTCGGCAATCCCTGTTTCTGGTGGTGAAGTGTCGCACGCTACATTCTGTTATCCCGATACCCTGCCCTGATCCTTTTCATCCTCCCGGAAAACACCTGACAAGCAGACGCACATGTGACGACATATGTGTTATGGACGCCCAGCAAATCAATCTGACGCATCTGTTGGGAGAAATGGAATAAACACAGGAACTTGAGGGATGCGTATGAACTAATGACCCGTAGAGGAAATAGCCCAGCACAAGAAATCCCAGAGTAGTCGTAATAAGAGACGATTGGACAGGGACAGTTGCACGAAAGAATGTCTCTGTAATTCTGGCGCCGGCGATCTCAATAACCAGAATCCCCCCACGTCAACAGAAAGGTTAAGGTGAAAGAGGGATGTTCACAAGGCGTTCATAGAAGACTTCGGCATCATTGTTCTCATCGCCGCCTATTGACTAGCGCCTTAATCTCGCTTTGATTGGGATTGATAGCCAATGATTTCTGCAAGTGCGCAAGGGCCTCTTTCTTCCTGTTCTTTAATCGATAGATATTGGCCAGATTATTGTGCGCCAAATAACTACTTTCGTTGTGGCGAAGAACAAACAGGAATTCTTCCTCAGCCTTGTCCAAGTCCTGAGTTGTTGCGTAAAGAACCCCTAATTCGAGTCGAAAGCCAAGATCGTTCGGCTCCCCTGCTAAAGCCTGCTCATATACCCCGATTGCGCCCTTGCGGTCACCCTGCTCAATACAGCTTCTGACCAGCGCCTCAAAATAATGCCGCCGCTTGGGATCATGGTCAATTGCCTGACGATACAAGTCCTCAGCTTTTTGGTGAAGCTTCTGGCCAGAGACGATTTCTCCAGCCCTGAACAAAAATTCGGCTAGGCATTTCTTTACTAGCACAATGTCGGGCACAAGGCTCAAGGCCTTCTGATACTCAGCAATAACTGCATTTAGCGGCTCCCCACGGGCAAGCGAAATTTCACCCTGGATACTATGAGTACGACTGCGCGCGTATAGGGCCATTCTTTCCTTTAGGGCCTCATCCTCAATATCTTCCAGGATAGTAAATACATCGCTGCGCCATTGCTCCAGCGCCGTGAGGGTGGCACTCAGGGTCATGCCCGGCGGCAGTAATACTCCTTTGGGGGCCTGAAATTCAAGTATGGGGTGGTTGTCTGTATGAATTGGGGCCCCTTGAGAAAAATTGCGCACCGCCTGTTCGTTGAGCAGCAGGAAGCTCAAGACCAGAAAGGGGTCATCAAGGTAGACGTGGGCCAGGTCTCGCTTAATCTTCGCGCGAGCCATTTTCTTGCTGAAGCTGGCAAAATCGATCGCCAGCGGCTGCTCTGTGCCAATGAGAAAAAGATCTCGGCTGAAAGCGCCTTGCCACAGAACAGCGTGGGGGAAGACTCTCTCAAAGGTAGCGACAATCGTCTTTACATCCTCGGGGCGGAGTCTATAGGTGTGCAGCCACTGAAACACAATCCCGCCGGATTTAAGCCGCTTCTTGTAAAGCTCAAACTGCTCTTTGGTGAAAAGATTGGCGTTGCCTGACGTCCAGGGATTAGACGGTTCAGCGGTAATCACATCATACTTCTTGCCGGTCATTAAGACATAATTTCTGCCATCCTCTATAATCAGGTTCAGTCGCGGGTCGGACAGGGCGTTATGATTATATTGGGAAAAATAGGCGGCGGCCTCTGCTACGGCCGGCTCAATTTCCACCATATCCACTTCTCTTAGTTCCTGGTGCTGCTGGACTGCCCCCAAGGTAACCCCGCTGCCGAGGCCCACCACCAGCACCTGTTGCGGATCTTCGTGCAAAAGCATCGGCAAATGCCCCGACATCAGCTGGGTATTCATATCGTTTTGCGTACTCGCATCAGCCTTGCCGTTAATGCTTAGTGTCAGATGGCCTTCTCTTGTCCTTCTTACCTCCACCGTGGCCGATGCCCCTTCCTTATAGAAGACTCGCCCGCCAGCCTCGGTCGACAAAGTGAGATCCTTCTGCAGGTATTGACGGGCATAGACATATACGCCGCTGTTCAAAATATTTTCATTCCAATCGGGAAGAAAGAGGCTCAGGGCCACGACAACAATCAGAAGACTGAGCGTATAAATCCTGGCTCGGCCTCTTTTGAACGGGCCAAAAATAACAATCAAGCCACCGACGGCCAAATAGATGAGAGCGGCAACAAAGATGCCCCCTTGCACGCCAAATAGAGGAATAAACACAAATCCCGTTGCCAGCGGCCCAAAGATCGCTCCCAGCGTATTGCTGAAATAGACATTACCCACAGAGCGCCCCAACCTCTGGATTTCAGGCGTACATATCCTGGCAGCTATCGGAAATGCAGCTCCCATTAAGATCGCCGGAAGAATCATCATCAGAGCAGCAAGGAGAAACTCCATCAACTGCAGAGACCAGAAGGAACCGCCGGTCATCCTGAAAACTCTTAAGAAAAGAAAAGGCAAATGACCAAACAAAGGTGTCAGTAGAATCACCGAAATGCCGAGAGCTATCTCTATTGCAGCAAACCAGGCCAGAAGGTTCTTCAGGCGATCAATGAATTTGGATATGAGCCAGCTTCCCAGGGCAATGCCTGATAGAAAGGTAGTCAGAATGGTGCTGAAGGCATATACCGAGCTTCCCAGAACCAATGCCAGCACACGGCTCCAGGAAGCCTCCAGACTGAGGGCGGCAAAACCGGAAAACCCAAAAAGGATAAGCACCAACAAAGATGCTCTGGTGCTATTGGTAGCGGCTGATTCTTTTCGGTGAGAACGATTTCTTCTGTGGGCAGAAGCTTTGGGAGGCGCTGAAAATGTTTTTCTGGAAATCAGAAAGACTCCTGCAGCAATTAGCAGATTGATTGCCGCCGCCAGATAAACAGTTCCTCTCACTCCCAAAAACAGGATTAGAACATACCCGGCCAAAAATGAGCCGATTACCCCTCCCAGGGTATTCAAAGAATAAAGTCTTCCTAAATTGCCGCCAAGTTCTTCCTTTCGGCGTACAAAGAATCGGACAATTACCGGCAGAGTTCCTCCCATCAAGGTGGTCGGTATCAAGAGAACCAGAAAACACAGACCAAAGCGGATGAGACTGAAACCTGAAAAATCAAGGGCGTAGTTCCTGGCCAGATAAACCTGCAAGTCATTGATCAGATTGAATATGGGCTGGATAAACAGAACATAGACTCCGATTCCTCCCTG
>LJTR01000132.1 GCA_001303465.1 Phycisphaerae bacterium SG8_4 | reverse complement strand
GCCAGGAGGAGGGTACTTCCATAGTCGCCCCGGGTTTCGCCGCGACGTTCGCCGGCAATTTCTCCACGCTGGAAGGTGTCGTGGCAGTAAGCGGCGCAGACTTTACAGGCAACATGAATGCTCATGTCAAAGGCACGATCATCAATTACTCTGACACTTCAACCATAGTGCTGGGTAACGCGTCGATGAACTTTGACCGGCTGGGCAGCGTCACGGTTCCCGCCGGGTTTGACCTTTACCGGGAGCTGAATTACGTGCCCGCTTCCTATTCAGAGGCCGGGATCTGAGAAGAGTACTTAGCTGTCGTTCGCACACAGCGCGTCAGTCTCCCTTAACGCGCATGGCCTCGAGGATCCGCGCAGCCTGTTGCTGCTGGGCTTGCGCCCCGGAACTTATGTGAAATACAACCTGAAGATACAGTAGTGCGATGGAGGTTGGCTTTGCGTGCTCCATGCAGTACCGATCCTCATCTTGTCGAATTGATCCTATGATTTGCGGGAACATCCCGGATTTTGATTCTGCGCATCCCCACAGGCAGCCTAGAAAACACGGCCCAATCCGATAACATTGCCCGATTGCATTCGATCCCGGTCCTGCTCGCAATGACACCTAGCATAATGATTTGTCTGCCGGGAGATTATTTCTTATACTCTGTATGACGGGTGGATGCTATCACACATCTGCTTATTCAAGGCCTTTTCCTGGGGGGGAGAATAATGAGGCCCAAGACAGAGTCCTCACCGCGAGAGCGCTCTGGCGCTGTAGTGATCATCTCCATGATATTTGTGGTCGTGTTTGCGGCCCTGGCGGTCTGCTTGGCCACAATGTCGGGTAACAATGTCCAGCTTGCCTCCAACCACCATCAACTCGGCTGCGCTATGGCCAGCGCCGAGTCTGGCCTGGAAGTAATGCGCTATTGGCTCACCCGCGTAACGATCCCTAATTCAACGGCGCAGTCCGACTATTTCGCTACTATAGTCAACAGCGTCGGGAATGATCTGGTTGCGAATGAGATTTCGAACATGACCCTGGACGCCAACGGGTTGATTCCCGCTGTAACTCTGCAGACGGCAGAAGGTCAGAGCTTCACCGGGCAAATCGCAATCCAGGCAGGTCAGCCAAATGTCCTGGAGGTTTACGCCACGGGCGGCAATGGTCGCATTATGCGCACAATAAAGGTCTGTTATGAAATTGGGCCGGCTCGGCATCCTGTTTTCGATTACGGGATTGCGACGAGAGGCCCCCTGCATATGCAGGGCAGCCCCGACGTCGACGGGCTAAACGAGAACAGTGAGGCCGACGTCTACATCGAAAGCGAGAACGTTCTCGACGCCCTGTCAATGGCGGGCAGTTCGGCAATAGCCGGCAACGTCCGGATTGGCAACCCGAACGCTCAGGCGAGCGTAGGCAACTCCTGCTCCATAGGCGGTGAGAGCGGCCAGGGCGCGATCGACAACCATGTTGCTATCGGGGCTCCGCCATTCGAATTTCCCGGGTTGGATATTGTGCGATTCGAAGATTATGTAGAAAGCGATCTCGATCCCGGCACCGATACGAGCAACGACATGACGCTCGATAACATTAGGATCCTGGCGGACACCAATCCTCATTTCTCCGGGAACGTGAGCCTCAGGGGGATCGTGTTTGTAGAATCTCCGAACATCGTTAGATTCACAGGCAACACTGATATCATTGGCATCATTATCGGTGACGGTGACCTTGATTTGCCCTCCGAAGACAACGAACTCATATTCCTTGGAAATGTGGGCAGCCAAAGTGTGTCAGAACTCGGCGCCGAGTTTGGCGACCTCAGGCAGGAGACCGGCACGTTCTTGGTGGCCCCGGGGTTCAGCGTCTCCTTCAACGGCAGTTTCGAGACACTGAACGGTGTCATTGCCGCCAGCGCGGTCGACTTCTCTGGAAATTCCGGTGGGATCATCAATGGCGCGGTAATGAACTACGGTGACGACCCGATGACTCTTGACAGCAGTGTCGGTCTTCTCTTCGACCGCTCCGAGGCTCAGGAGATACCTGCCGGCTTTGAGTCTGAAATAGTCCTGCATTACAACCCGGATTCCTACTCGGTGGTCGCGTTGTAAACCGCGAGAGTAACTTTCTATACTTGCTTGGATGACAAAAAAATTACTGTGCATTTGCTTAACGTGTAGCTTTTGCTTGGGGGGAGAACAATGAGGCACAAGAGAAAGTCGTTGCGGCGAGAGAACGCGGGCGCTGTACTGATCATGTCAATGATATTTGTGGTCGTATTCTCGGCTCTGGCCGTCTGTGTGGCCACACTGTCGGGCAACAACGTCCAGCTTGCCTCCAACCACCAGAATCTCAACGCCGCTCTGGTAACGGCTCAATCAGGTCAGGAAGTGGTGAGGTACCTGCTGCGTCGCGTGTTGATCCCAAGCTCGACGCCTCCGGATCAGTACTTTACTGAAATGATCACCGCTGTCAGGAACGATCTGACGACTAACGGGATTTCGGGCATTGCGGTCGCCACTGACGGGGCAATTGGGGCGGTCACGCTGGACTCAACCACCGGGCGAAGCTTTGAGGGCCAGATTCTTTTCGATGCGAATCAGCCCACAATCATGGCGGTCAGTGTCACCGGCCACAGCGGCCAGGCATCGCGAACGATAACTACCTCCTTCGATATCGAGCCATACGAATTTCCGATTTTCAAATACGGTCTGGCAACCAAAGGGCCGCTCGACTTTCCCGGTAATCCCACCATAACCGCGGCAAACGAAGCCTGGGAAGCGGACGTCTTTGTTGAAAGCACAGGCAGTGCCATTGCAGTGCAGGTCGGCGGCAACACGAACTTTGACGGCGATATCAACATAGGAAACTCAGCAGCCAATGTTGACTTCGGTGGTGATGTGCAAATCGCCGGTGAGACCGGGCAGGCTGCGATAGATAATCATGTCACCATCGGCATGGACAGTCCCGAGTTTCCCACTCCCGATGTTGACCGTTTCCTCCCATATGCCACAGGGGATATCATCGATTCTTCCACCGATCTGAGCAGCGGCATCACCCTGACCAATGCGACAATAGAGGCGGGGACGAACCCGGTCTTCGAGGGTAGTGCTACTATACAGGGGATCTTGTTCATTGAATCACCTAATGTGGTCACATTCAGCAAGAATGTAGCCCTCGAGGGCATCATTGTTGCCGACGGCGATCTGGCCGACCCGAACACGGCGGCGAACAGGATTGACATTCTCGGTAATTTTGCCAGCCAAGGTTACCCGGTCGGCGCCGAGTTTGACGCTATTGCCAGGAGGAGGGTACTTCCATAGTCGCCCCGGGTTTCGCCGCGACGTTCGCCGGCAATTTCTCCACGCTGGAAGGTGTCGTGGCAGTAAGCGGTGCAGATTTTACAGGCAACATGAGTGCCCAAATCAAAGGCACGATCATCAATTACTCTGACACTTCAACCATAGTGCTGGGTAACGCGTCGATGAACTTTGACCGTGAGGGCAGCGTCACGGTTCCCGCCGGGTTTGACCTTTACCGGGAATTGAATTACGTGCCCGCTTCCTACGCAGAGGCCGGGATCTGAGGAGGCACGCCTGCTCTCTACGATTATCTTATCTTCGAGCAGACAGCACAGGAGATTGTCCCGCGCGTGACGTGCGTCGATAAGTCTCTCGATGCAGCTGATGGGCAAGAAATCCAAAGAGGCTGAGGACCTGATAATAGCCTGCCTGAAAGCCGGTTCCTATAGGAGTCTATCGGTATGAGGCGGGGGTCAATCTGCGGAGCTTGTGCTGGGCTACTGCGTCCGTCAGCCAGCCGGTTATCGCAGGTTTGTAATCGTAGTGATCGAGGTCGTGCAAAGCGTCGGGATCCAGAGGCCCGACGCCTCCAAGGATCTTTCCAAAAGTATCACATTCAACGGCATAAATCTTGCCATTCGTGTGCTGCCAAAAGCCTCTTATTGTGTTGTCCATGGCCTCTAACCCCCAAATAGCTCTGAATTCTCACCTTAAAGTATAAGTAATGGAACCACAAGTTCCAAACGTTGCGCCTGCGATTTCGGTGTGTGAGAATTCCTTCTGGAGAATTATGCGCCAACGCTCTTGCTGTTACGGTATTTGCTCCAAAAACCACTGGAACATATTATTGACTCTGCGCAAATCGCTGATGAGGAGACATTGCAGACAGATCGGAGAGACAGGACTTGAACCTGCGACCTCACGGCCCCCAGCCGTGCGCTCTACCAAACTGAGCTACTCTCCGGTACACCGGTGCATTCTAATACGATGAGCCTCACAAAACAAACAAATTTTGGAAATATTCATCTGCTGCCCGGTTGATGCTGGCACAGCAAGCCAATACAGTTTTCTTGCCATCCGGCGCGAATCGCATATACTTGTCCACCTCATGAGCGATTTGAGCCTTATTGATTGGTGTGTGTGTATCGCATATCTGGCGGTGGTCTTCGGCCTGGCCTTTAAGAGCGCGACAGGCCAGCAGAACAACGAGGACTACTTCGTGGGCGGCCGCAAGATGAACTGGTTCGTGGTCGGCGTATCGATGTTCGCCACCAGTTTCAGTGCCATCTCATTTCTGGGATTGCCTCAACGCGGTGCGTATCAGGATTTCAGCTTCTATCTGACCATTTTGTTCATCCCCTTTGTCATCACGCCGATTCTGTGGTGGGTTTTTGTGCCGATGTTCGTCCGGCTCAAGGTTAGCAGCGGATATGAATATCTGGGTCGACGATTCGGCCTGCCCGCTCAGCTCATCGGCTCAGGCCTGTACTGCATCTACGCCCTCGGATGGATGGGGACAATGCTCTATGCGGTGGCCTTGACGCTGAAGACCGTGATGGGACTTACCAATACGCAGTACTACCTCGTACTCGTTGGTATCGGGGCGTTTGCAACTGGCTACACAGTCGTGGGCGGATTGAAGGCGGTCATCTGGACCGATGTCCTCCAGGCGGTAGTGCTCGGCGGAGCCATTACAGCCGTCATGTTTCTTGCCGTAGGCCGCATCGACGGAGGTTGGTCGAACTTTTGGTCAATTGCGGCGCAGCACAGCAAGTTCAAGATGCTCCATCTGGACCCCAGACTCCTGTCGGTGGAGAACTTCACGCGCAGCAACACCGTATTCACCGCCGCCGCTTTTGGATTGTTCATGTATTTGCCCGGCTACGCAGTTTCTCAGAACATGATCCAGCGCTACGTTTGCGCCGGGACCCTCGCCGGAGGACGTGGCGTGGTAATTCTCAGTGCGGTGATCAACACCGTGCTCGGCCTACTCTTTCTGCTGGTTGGGACGGCGATATTCGCATTCTACAGCCAGCCGGGGGGGCTCGGCCTGCCGACTCCCGGCATCGAGTTTGCCAAGGAGGATCAGATTCTGCCTTATTTTGTAATTACCCAGGTTCCCGGTGTGGGGCTGACAGGTCTGATCCTGGCCGGGCTGTTTGCCGCCGCCATGAGCACGATAGACAGTGGCATAAACGCAGTTACTTCGGTCATTGTCTACGATTGGCTCGGCGGCAGGGGTCTGCCTCTTAAAGTCAGCCGCATATTCACAGCCGTGCTGGGGGTGCTTGTGATTGTGGCGGCAATATTTGTGCCCCGTATCGGCAAGACGGTGCTCGATATCATCATGGTCATCGCCGGGACCTGTCTGGGCATTCTGTTGGCTGTCTATCTGTTAGGGATGTTCTCACGCAGCGCTAATCTGCCAGGAGTTCTGATCGGAGTCGCGGCCGGATTTACATGTTTTCTGTTCGTGCTGTTCTGCACAGACATCCCGAAATGGTGGTTCGGTGCCTTCGCAATCTTTCCGACCATCATCGTAGGCGCCGTCGCCAGTCGCGGCTTTCCGGCGTCTCCTGAGTCCGCCCTAAAAGACACGTTGCTTAGAAGAAAGAACAGGTGAACTGTATGAAAGTACCCCGAAGAAAGAAAAGGACGGCCAGCGTAGGTATCTTCGGAGTTGGTTTTCACAAGTACTGGTCCCAGTTCGATGGGCTTATAGATGAACTCACGCAGAAATTGAATATCTTTGTCGAACGGGTCAGAAGCTGCCAAGTGGAGGTAATGGACTTCGGCATCGTGGACGATGCGAGGTCGGCTTATGCTCTTTTACCCAGACTCAAGGCCGCCGATCTTGACCTGGTGTTTTGCCACATGCTCACATACGCCACGTCCGCCTCGTTCGCTGCGATTGTTCGCGGGCTGGATGTTCCGATAGTCCTGGTCGCGCTGCAGCCGCTCAAGGCCCTGGATTATTCACAGGCCTCGACTTACATGCAGTTGTGCAACGACGATTTCTGCTCGGTCCCGGAATTCACCGGCGTGGCGATCCGCATGGGCAAAAAGCCTCCGCCGGTCATTCTAGGCAGTCTCGATGACGATCCAAAGGCAGAGGCCGAAATCGTCGAATGGTGTGACATCGCAATGGTCCTGCATGATCTCAAACGTGCCCGGATCGGTCACTTTGGTCATCCGATCGAACACATGCTGGATATGCAGACAGATCAAACGGCCCTTACAGCGTCTTTTGGCTGTCACATCGTCCAGACAGAGGCAGATGAGCTTCTGGACTGTGAAAACACTGTCACTGAAGAGGAGATTGAATACAAGAAGAAAGAGATCCTCAATCTATTCGAGACGCCCGAGCCGCAGTCGGATCCCGTCACCGAGAAACTGACCGATGAGGATCTCAAGGTTGCCGCGCGCGTGGCCGTTGCGCTGGATAAGTTCGTCGATGCCCACGATCTTGACGGGTTGGCCTACTACTATGAGGGACAGCAGGACAGTCCGCTTAGACAACTTGTCACGAATCTGATCGTTGGCAATTCACTGCTTACCGCCGCTGGATTTCCGATGTGCGGCGAGTCCGATTTGAAGACCTGTATCGCCATGCTGATAATGGATCGCCTGGATATCGGCGGCAGCTTCGCAGAGTTCCATCCCATCGATTTCAACGAAGGCTTTGTTCTGGTGGGCCACGACGGTCCGCATCATATCAACATTGCCGAGGGCAAACCGGTCTTGCGCAGCCTGTCGAAATATCACGGCAAGC
The DNA here is from genome assembly GCA_001303465.1 of Phycisphaerae bacterium SG8_4. Lineage (GTDB taxonomy): Bacteria > Planctomycetota > Phycisphaerae > Sedimentisphaerales > Anaerobacaceae > SG8-4. Next base: position 4,425 of record LJTR01000132.1, on the reverse strand, counting down.
CGGGTTCAGGGGCCGGCGTGGAGTTCAAGATCAAGGAAGGTCCCATCACGATGCTCAGTATCGGTGTTACCTCAGGGGGGAAATTCAAGCTCATCCTCGCAGAGGGTGAGAGTGTCCACGGTCCCATCCCGCCGACTGGCAATACGAACACGCGAGGATTCTTCAAGCCCGATGTACGCACTTTCCTGAAACGCTGGGTCGCCGAAGGTCCGACTCACCACTTCGCGCTGGGAGTCGGCCACCACGCCCGCACGATCGAGAAGATTGCGGAGGTTCTTGATCTCGAAAGTGTTATCGTGACGCCGACGGACCGCGTTTGAGGCCCGCGAGCCATCCTTTTCAATTGACATTACGGGCGTAACTTCGTACAATTATTGCAGTATGCGACCTCAGGCAGGACCGTGGGCGAGCGGGCTTTGAGAGAAAGGGTGTGACTATGAACCGTCTATTTGTGCCAGCAATCCTCGGCCTGAGTCTGGCGATTGTTCAATCTCAGCCGGCAATGTGCACAATCCTGCCGCCCGAGCAGACCGGCAACTTCTACGTGGGTGATTTTGGCAACAATCGCGTCGCGGTCTACGATTTTTCGGGCGCGTATCTGGACAGCTTCACTGCCTCCGGCCTGAGCGGGCCGCGCGGCATAGTGGTCCGGCCCGACGGCACGACGTATGTGGCCAGTCAGTTCACTGATGAGGTGTTCGTGTTCGATGCCCTGGGGCAATTCCAGAGTAAGTTCACCAATCCCGAACTCAACGGACCGACAGGCATGGCGGTCAGCGACACCGGGCAGCTCTATGTCTCCAGTTTCGGCAATGACCGGGTGGTGGTTTTCGGATTGGACGGCACCTATGTTCGCTCCTTCACTGGCGGGGGGTTGAATGGCCCCAACTGTGTTGTGTTTGACTCTTCGGGCGATATATATGTCAGCAGCGCCTTGACCAACAACGTCATCAAATTCGACGCCGAAGGAAATCTCCTCAAGACTTTCACCGGCGGCGGCCTCGCCAGCCCGATGGGCATCGCCCGAGACACCGACGACCTGCTCTACGTGGCCGGCGGCACCTCACATAACATCGTCATGTTCGATACTGATGGAAACTATCTGGGCGAGGTTGCACACGGCGACCTGACCGGCCCGCAGGGCGTGGCGTTTGATGATCAGGGGCATCTCTTTTCATCCTCATTCTTCCAGAACAACATCGTGCAGTTTAACGCCGACGGTTCGTACCTGAGGACAATCACCGAAGGCGGTCTGAGCGTCCCCAGGAGCATCGCCTTTGTTCCAGTGCCTGAGCCGTCAACTGCCGCTGTTCTGGCTCTTGGAGCCTTGATGCTGATCCGCAGCCGACGGATCGTCTGACTCGCATATCCACCAGCCGGATGGGGCCCTGAATTGGCATTTCTGCAAACTCCAGTAATTTCCTTGATTCGGTGAATCGAAAACGGTTAAACTGTGTCAAGATAGGAAATTGCCCTTATGAAATGGAAGAGACGAGAAAAGCAGACTGGCGCCAAGGGGCAAAAGTGCCCTCACTGTGGCGCGCAGATCGACAGTGACGAGAAGCCCAAGAAGTGGCACGAGAGAACGTCGGTCACTCTGTGCATTGCGGCCGCTCTCGCTGTCATCGGTCTTGGCTTCATACACATTATCACAGGTGTGGTCTCGCCCTTTGAGCTGCCCTTCGACGTCGTTCTCAAAGAATCCTTTGGATACAGAGAAACATTTGTAAATGCCAGGAAGATAGAGGCAATCCCTTATGTAGCGGCGAAGATCAAATACCCACTCGGCTGCAGAGCGCTCCAACGCAAAAACTACCTCGAATCGGGCAAGGTGTTTGAGACAAGAATGATCAGCCAGCTGAAGGCGAATATGAAGAAATGGCAGGCCGAATTCGAGACATCGCTCGATAAGCCGAGAGAGCGATGGCAGGACCGCCTTCAGGGGCAGATGGACATCTCGGAGATGGACCCGGAGGACCCTAACGCCTACAACAATCGCGGCATCGTTTCGGCCCGGAGGGGTCAATATGAAACAGCCATCTCGAATTTTACACGGGCTTCTCGACGAAATCCGGCGTTTGCCGAAGCCTACTTCAACCGGGGGCACGTCTACGTCGCCATCGGCCAACTGGCTGGAGGAGTCTCGGATTTCAGCAAAGTAGTTGAGATAAAGCGGGGATTTGTCGCCGCCTACGTAGATCGAGGGATTATCTATACAGCTATGAGCCAATACGACCAGGCTGTCTCGGACTTCAGCAGGGCCATTGAAATCGATCCGGCGCGTGCTGACGTCTATTTCAGGCGCAGTCTTGTCTGTTGTGCAAAGGGAGAATATGACCAGGCATGGGCTGATGTGCACCAGATAGAGAGTCTTGGGCTGGCCGTTCCCACTGGATATCTTATTCACCTGCGTGCTGCTTCGCAAAGACAAAGATGAACAAGAGCATTCGATATTATTTCGAACCGGCGCTGGCGATTGTCACTTTGGTCCTGCTCGTGGGCTGTTCGCATGTCGAGCAAGAGCGATGGCGGCCGGCTCGGCTGAGCGTGCTTACCTACAACGTGCATCATTGCCAGGGGACCGATGGAGAATTCGACTACAGTCGTATAGCTGGAATAATTAACGATCTCAAGCCGGACATCGCTGCGCTGCAGGAAATCGACGTCGGCACCAATCGCGCGTCGGGCGTCGACCAGGCGGCGGTACTCGCCGAGCTTACGGGCCTGAAATATGCGTTCGGCAGGGCTATCGACTTCGATTCCGGCGAGTATGGCCTGGCGATTCTCTCGCGATTTGAGATTCGTGACGTGACCAGCACGCCCCTGCCGACTCAGCCCGGCAGCGAGCCGAGAATCGCACTTGCCGCCCGTTTCAGGCCCGATGCCGGCCCCAGGGAAATGATCTTCGTCGACACCCATCTCTGCCATCGCAATGAGCAGGTTCGCACAATGCAGACCGAACAGCTCAACGAATTCGCCGATTCCGAAGGCGACGTGCCGGTCATCCTGGCGGGCGACTTCAACGCCCGGCCGGCAAGCGGGCCGATGAACGTGCTGCTCGAATCCAATTGGTTGGACGCCGTGGCACCGCAGTCTCGCATCGACTACGTGCTGCTGCGCAAGTGCGACCCCTGGAAGGTCGTCGATGTGAGGATCGTTGATGAACCGGTCGCGTCCGACCACGACCCGGTGTTGGTCACCCTCCAATGGGCAGGTAAGTGAGACTTTTGTCTCGCTGCCTCGTTTTGTTGTTGCACAGCACGGTCAAAATCATCAGAATACTGCCAGCAGCGATCATTCGGCGCACGCGCCAGAATAGGAGAATTGACAACATCTGCAATGAAGGGAGAACCAATGAAATCGGTACTCGGCATAGCGTTATTCCTGGTGATGATTATTGGCGGACCGCCGGTCACGGGACAGAATTATCCTGTTATTTCAGAGGGCGGGCGCATCAGAATGCTCAAGCATCCGGAAAGCAGACCTGTCCGGATGGTCTTCGATACGGACACCTACAACGAAATCGACGATCAGTTTGCCCTGGTCTATGCACTGATTTCGCCTGAGCTGGATGTGCAAGCGGTCTATGCCGCTCCCTTCAAGAACAGCCGATCCAAAGGACCCAAAGACGGCATGGAAAAGAGCTATGAGGAGATCCTGCGAATCCTTGACAAACTGGACCGCTCCGCCGACGAATTTGCTTTCAGGGGCAGCACAAATTACGTGACCAATCCCGAGAATCCTGAGCGCAGTGAAGCTGCGCTGGATCTGATCAGAAGAGCCAAGAGAAGCAGCCCCGATGATCCTCTCTACGTTGTGGCAGTGGGGGCAATAACGAATGTCGGCAATGCGATTCTGATTGATCCGTCTATTATCAAGAACATTGTCGTCGTCTGGCTTGGCGGCAACGGACACAACTGGCCTCATCAGAGGGAATTCAATTTCAGACAGGACCTGAATGCCTCCAGAGTCATTTTCGATTCCGGCGTGCCTTTTGTGCAGTGTCCGTGCACTCCGGTCGTGACACACTTCAGGACGACTGTCCCTGAGATGGAGCGATACGTGGGCGGGCGAGGCCCGATCGGCGATTACCTGCTCGATATTTTCAAGCGATACAGGAAGGACCATTTCGGATGGTCGAAGGTGCTGTGGGACATGACGGCAGTTGCCTGGGTGATCAATGACAGTTGGCTGCCCTCCGATCTCGTACACAGCCCGATAGTGACGGACAATTATACGCTAAGTTTCGACAACTCCAGACACATGATAAGAACGGTCTATTACGTAGATCGAGATCCGATATTCCGGGATTTCTTCACGAAGCTTGAAAGGCAAAAACCGAAATAGCCCGGAAATCGGAGTAGTTGAAAGGGACACATAGATGCATAAACAAACGAGGAGACAATTCCTTAAGACCGCAGGTCT
>LJTR01000196.1 GCA_001303465.1 Phycisphaerae bacterium SG8_4 | reverse complement strand
AACGAGCAATTTCAGACTCTTCATTTCTTATCCTCCAAGGCGCCCGGAGACATGTCATGTACGAATCTCATCCTTGCCACCTGGGGCGAATATCTCATCACAGAGCATCCGATACTCAAGGGCGGTTGTGTCGAATGTCCGGTTGTCCAGCAGTAAATCAAAAAAAGGCCCCGCCATTCGGAAGGGCCCGGGGTTTCCGTGGTCTGGATAGGTCGTACAATGCGATCAGCAGGGACGTACGTTGGTTGCTTCCGGGCCTTTTTTGCCTTCGGCAACCTCGAACTCCACTTCCTGGTCATCCTGCAACGACCGGAATCCTTCGGCCGCAATGTTCGAGTGATGGATAAACAGATCCTCACCGCCATTGTCCGGGATTATGAAACCGAACCCCTTCCTTTCGTTGAACCACTTTACTTTGCCTTTATCCACAATGTTCTCCTTCGGCCTTAGACCCACAAACTCCCTCATATTCTTCTACAGGTACACTCCGAGGGACGCCAAGCATACCGTTTAACACGTAGGTGACGTTACCGAATAAACCGGCAACTGTCAATAGAATACAACAAAATGAGAGCCTGGGACACAAATTCTCAGCTTGCGAAAAACAGACACGACAGCCCGCAAGGTAACACAGGCCCCCACTTGTTGGAGCCTGCCTGCTCCAAGAAGGCGGACCTGCATCTCGCCCAAGCCTTCCCCAAGCGACATTTCGAACTTTCTGCGAATCTCTTTTCTTGCAACTGACGCACCGGACCAAGTTCCGGAGGGCGCAACTAACTTGTTCTGCAAACGTATTTTCGATAAATAGTGCCGGCAGCCTAAGAAAAAAGTGTCATTTCTCGCTGTCTTCTTGGAATTTTTTTCGAATTTCAGGCATTTTGTGACGATCGACGAGCCGGTTCCTGCTCAGTCGTCCACTGCGATCTCAATACCGCATTCTGTGCCTGGGAGGAAGTTTTGAGTTGTGTTTGGCTCGAAAGTGCTGTAGGTAGTAGGGTCGCATAAACACCCTCTGTGGCGTTTGGGCGTCTGTTTCGAACGTGGATTATCGGTCTAAAGGTTTTTGACAATGAAAGGAACTGAGCGATGCTGAAAATAGGGATGATTGGAGCCGGTTTCGTAGCCGGATTTCACGAGAGGGCATTGTGTTCGGTCCGTGGCGCCGAGCTTGCCGGAGTTTGCGCCCCGGTGGGGGCCGAAGGTCTTGCCGAGTGTGCGCGCCGGGACGCCCTGGGCAATACCAAGGTGTTCGAAAGCATTGCCGATCTTTGTGCAGCCGTCGACGTGGTGTGCATTTTCGCCCCGAATTTTGCTCGCATCGACATCATGCGCGGTATCGCCAAGGCAATCGAGGCCGGGGCCAAGATCAAGGGAATAATCTGCGAGAAGCCTCTGGCCCGGAATCTGCAGGAGGCCGACACAATTACAAGAATGGCCAAGGCGCTCCACGTGCCTACGGCTTACTTCGAGAACCAGCTTCATATGCCCTCTGTGGTGGAGGCCCGTCGTCAGCTCGATGCGGTTGAACGGAGCATGGGCCCTGCGCATCTGGCCCGAAGCGCCGAAGAACACGGTGGGCCGCACGAGCCGTGGTTCTGGGATCCGACCAGGCAGGGCGGCGGCGTCTGCTGCGATATGGGTTGCCACAGCATAGCCGTAAGTATGTACACGCTGACCCCGAGCGGCAAACCGCCTGCTTATCTGACGCCCGTTTCGGTTACCGCCAACATGTTGCTGCTTAAGTGGGGCAAAGAGCCCTGGAGCAGCCGGCTCAAGGAAAGAGGCGTCGATTACACGAGTGCCCCGGCCGAGGACTACTCGAACGTAACCATTGAGTTCAAGGACCCCGAAACTGGAGTTCGCAGCGTTGCTCAGGCGACGAATTCCTGGATGTACGACGCGCCCGGACTGAGACTTCTGATGGAAGTATTCGGCCCCGGTTACTCTTACACTGTCAATTCGCTCCAGTCACCAGCTGGTCTGTTTATCAGCGACGCCGCTGCGACCGCCGTCGCCGACAGCGAGCTTGCCCTCGAAAAGGCTCAGGCGAGTCGCGGGGCACTGGTCCTGCAGCCGAATGAGCCCGATTTGTATGGCTATGTAGCCGAGTGGCGCGATGCACTCTCGGCTTTCGAGCAGGGCAAAGACGGCATGCTCGACCTGCAATACGGTCGCCTTATAACAATGCTCACCATGGCTGCGTATATGTCTCACGAAAAGAAGAAGACGATCGACCTGACCGATGAGGCGGTCCTGCAGAAACTGGAAACCTACGTCCCCCTGATTCAGCAAGGCAAAGGCAGAGAAGTCCTTACTGCCGAATAGGACCGTAACGCCGGTCGCGCCAGATTGGACACGCCGGGGCATTTGCGAGGACAGTTTGCCATAAGACGAGATTGGCAAAGGAAAGGGGTCTGTTCGTGGCCGACAGAAGGGGGCTAGCTCGAATAGAGCTTCTGGTGATAGTTGGTCTTGCTGTGTTTCTTGTCTTGCTGGTGCTTCAGACGCCGGTGACGAGGAGACGGCCTTTGCCGGGGAGGTCTGTCTACTGCTTGGCGAACCTGAGAAAATGGGCCCTCGTCTTCTCGATGTACACCGAGGACAACAACGGCTGTTTCTTCAATGGGGAAGAACTTGGAGGCGGGCATGGGTGGTTGGATGCGACACGCCATTCCTGGCGGTCCGCACCGAAGATTCTCCGGTGTCCAAATGCGACCAAGCCTGGCACTCAGGTAGACCGCAGCGTGGTCGGAGCCTGGAAAACCGGTGATGACATGGGCAGCTACGGCCTCAATGGCTGGGTGTGCAATCCACGAGAAGGCAAAAAACTCCTGCTGGGCTTGCGACCGGCCGAGTATTGCTGGAGAAGCACCAAGGTCGAAGATGCAGACAACGTACCACTGTTCTTGGACGCAATGTGGTTTGAAGGATGGCCGATGCACACAGACAGACCACGGCCTGCGAAAGATTGGCTCGTCGGCGGGCCCGCTCGAGTGGCAATAGAAGTTAATACGAGCGAGATGAACCGTTTCTACATTGACCGGCATGAGGGCCACGTGAACGTCCTCTTCATGGATTATTCGGTCAGGAAAGTAGGATTGAAGGAGTTGTGGACGCTGAAGTGGCACCGAAATTACATCGTTGATGGGCCATGGACCAAGGCGGGCGGGGTTCTGCCGACGGACTGGCCTCTCTGGATGAAGGAATTCAGAGAATACTGAGAGTGCACTGTCCAGAAGGGCATTTCAAAAAAAGGGCTTGCGCTTGCGGAAAAGTAGGCTATAATCTCCACTTTGCAGGAACCCTGGGTTTTGATATGAGATTGGAGCAGGTATGGCAGGTCATTCACACTGGGCGGGAATAAAACACAAGAAAGCGGCTGTCGATGCAAAACGCGGCAAGGCCTGGAGCAAGATAGCTCGAATGCTGATCGTTGCGGCCAAGCAGGGCGGTGGTGACCCGGCTGCCAACCTGACCTTGCGCTACGCGATTGACAAGGCCAAAGCGGCGAACATGCCCAAGGATACGATCGAAAAGGCTGTTAAAAAAGGGACGGGCGATCTGGAAGGTTCGAGTTTTGAAGAAGTCCTTTACGAGGGTTATGGCCCGAGCGGCGTGGCAATCATGGTCGAGGCGCTGACAGACAATCGCAATCGGACCGGGCCTGAGATCAAGAGGATTTTCGAAAAGCACGGAGGCTCACTGGGAACCAGTGGCTGTGTCAACTGGATGTTCAGTAAGAAGGGTTTGATCACCGTTGGCATTGAGGGCGCCGACGAGGACCAGCTCATGGAAATCGCCCTCAATGCGGGCGCCGACGACATGGAGGCGGCCGGGGAAGTCTTTGAGATCACCTGTGACCCCGGCGCCTACGAGCAGCTCAAACAGACATTGCAGGAAAAAGAGATAGCAACAGAGGTAGCCGAAATATCAATGGTGCCTCAAAACACAGTCGACATAGACGATGAGCAAATCGCCAAGAGAATCATTTCGCTTATGGAAGCCTTCGAAGATCACGACGACGTGCAGAACGCTTATGCAAATTTCGACATCTCCGAGGAGATAATGGATCGACTTGCATAGCCGGCGAGTCGCGCCACACTACGGGGAAGGTTGCTCGCCAAGAGCGGCCATTCGTTGCACGGCTTGTCTGTATTCTTCTTCGCCGATCCGGCTGACTACTTTGTCCCTCTCCGGATACATGCGGCGGAACTGGTCGCGGTATGCCTCTTCGATCTCGATTGCCTTGCTGTAGTGCTTGAGGGCGGCATCGGTTTTGCCCGCCTGCTCGGCGATCCGGGCCAGCTTGAAATGCAGGCGCCCGCAGCCGGGGTATCGCTCGACAGCCTCAGACGCCGTATCGAGGGCCTTGGCTAGCCAATCGTCCTTCTCCGGCGGTCTCGAAGTTTCGGCGAGTAGTCCATAAACATCCGCCAGTCGCTCGAAGTTGTTGAAGGCCGAGCCGTTACGCTCTATCGCGCCTCGCAGACACTCGGCGGCGGCCAACAAGAGATCGCGATCTTCCTCTGCTCTCAGCCCGACACGCCGCAGATACAACCGGCCGTTGAAGGCCAGCGCGGTGGCACTGAGGGGATCATCCCTGGCCGCTTCTTCCAGGAGCTGGTGAGCATACTCAAATTGTCCTGTGGATGTCACCTGGTTCGCCCGCCGGGTCCTGGCAGTGACCTTGGCCACCGGGACAAGGGCATAGCTCAGATAGGCCGCGCCTATCGCCAGGGCGGCTGCCACCGCCAGAGCCCTCGATGAGGGTGCGGGTTTGATAACAATCCCAGGGCGGGGGTTTGTCTGAGAATTCGTCGCGACAATACAGGCAATTATTGCCCAGAAAGCGGTTAGGACACCCGGCTCGAAAATAGCGAAGTCTATCAAGTTGTGCAGGGCAACCGACAGAACGGCACAGGCAAGAATGACGGCGGTATTGGCGCTAAGCATCTTGGTCTTTGCCTGCCGTTGCCTGCGCAGCGGCCCGGCGAGGATGACAAATGCTATGAAGAAGACCGCTACCGGTGCGACATACACTGTCACTATCATGTATACCAGGACGTCGAACGTCTCGCCGGCGGCCGCGCCCATCAGCATGGGACGAATGAGCAGCAGCGCCGTCGACACGACTATCAGCAGCGGCGTGGCCAGTCTCTGAGAAGCTGGTTGAGAAAGGCCGGTTTTCGGCGAGGCCCCTGGTGGATGGGGAGAAGTGATCCGCCACAGCGGAACGCAAATCATCAGCAGAAAACCGATAAGGCCGAGCGGACCGTATTGAGTCAAAATGCTGAGCGGAAAATTGTGCGGATCGGCCACCGATTCCAGAGCCGCCGCCGGTTTATATTGTGGATAGAAATGCCCGAAGTTGCCGCCGCCGACTCCGGTCAGTGGATGGTCCGCATATATCTTTGCCGATGCATGCCAGTACTGCCATCTGACAAGCATCGAACCGCCGCCGGGAAGCCGCCCGTGTTTCAATCCGTACGAAGCAACCAACCAGAGGCCTGCGATGCACAGCAGCGCGCAGGCAATCAGGATGGCTTTGCTGTGGGCTCTCAGGCGATTGCCGAACAAGAGTAGTACGACCAGTAATGCTGCGGCGAAGAACAAGCCGATAAGTGCACCTTTGCTTCGCGTCAGAGCGAGGCTGAGCAGGATAACCGCCGCGACGGCTCCGCAGGCGGACAGATACGCCGAGCCCGACGGATGGGACCTGCGTTGCTTGAATCTTTCGGCGAACAATGCCATTGTGGCAAACAGCGCCATCAGGGCAAAGGAGCCGGCTGAATTGCGCGTGGTGAAGAATCCGCGGACGCCTCTCGAATAGAGCCTGTGCTCAAAGAGAAATTGCTGGAATGTGTCCGGCTCGATGCCGAGCGGTTCAAGCATGGTTTCGGGGGCCTGCTCGTACTGCTCTATCGTGAGCTGGTTGCTTACGAAGAATTGCTCGGCGCATTGATAAGCACTTACCGCGCCCAGCGCGGCGATCACGATTAGTACGATCTTGATCTTTTGCCTGGAGTCCAGTATCTGGACAAGCAAAACAGCCATCAACGTCGGTGCGAGAAACACGGCGATGTCGGTAATGGCCAATCGCTTGTCGGCTGCAACAGAGCCTGAGATGATAGCTGCTGCGCAGAATATCCCCAACCCGATCTCCATACCGGTGCGACGATATGAGAATCCTTTACTGCAGAAGCTCCATGTGACCCACAGGACAAACGAGAATATCAGAACCGCCGAGACCGACAAGCTGTAAATGCTGTCGCCGAGATTGACCGTCAGAGTGGTCGATCTCATCGGCGGCCCCTCGGTATAAGTTACGCGAAGCGCAATGACACAAAGGCACAGGCCCAACAAGACGTACTCCAGGTATACGAAATTCTTGCTTTTGGGCGTAACAGGATTAGTCGGCTTTTTTGCCATTCTTGACGGTGGTCTCAAAGACAGCGATTATCGACAACACAAGAATTGTCTGAGCGAGAATAAGAATTGTGCCGACCAAATCGACCTGGTACAGAAAGGTCGCACCCAGCCCCGTGCAGAGCGTGGCCAGGTATAACATCAGAGCCGTCTGGGTATCGGTAAGGCCATGTCTTTTGAGGCGGTGAGAGAAGTGCTGCGTGTCACCAATGAACGGACTCTTGCCCTGGCTAATTCGCAGCAGGGTGACGCTCAGAAAATCGTAGAGCGGCACGGCCATTACGATCAGCGGCATGAGAACAGGATACCATTGCCCGCTCTGCGCCTCGTGATAGTAGGTTGTACGCAGGCTCAGCAACGCCACGAAGAAACCGACGACGAGCGAGCCGGCGTCGCCCATAAATATCTTGGCCGGTGGGAAATTGAATACAAGGAATCCGGCAAGTGTCCCGATAAAGACGATCGCCATGCCTCCGACAAACACCTGTCCGCTAAAAGCTGCGGCCGCAAATAGGATGGAGCTGACTATTGCCGCGATGCCGGCCGAGGCGCCGTCCATATTGTCCAGAAAGTTGAAGGCGTTGATGATCAGCACGATCCAGACGGCCGACAGGGCCGATGAGATTATCGTGTTCTCTATAAAAAGCTCTACCCTGATCTCGGCGAACGCCGCGGCGACTATTGCGACCGCGAACTGGGCGGCAAGTTTGAATGACGGGCCGAGATGCTTTTTGTCATCCCACAGGCCCAAGGCAAAAAGGGTGACGATACAGAGCAGGATGATCACAAGCTCGTCGATTCTCGCTAAAAAGTCGGCGGCCTCCACGTTGGCTCTTTCGGCGATCCGGCCGAAGTGGCCCGGGGCGACCAGATACTTCACAAACGCCATAGCGGCTGCGATGATGATCACAAGCGTCGCAGAGATGGCGATGCCGCCGCCCAGCGGGACAGTCCGCTGAGTTTCCCCCTGGTATCTATCGGCGGCGGGGCGGCAGACAAAATCTGCGCCGATTGACAGCTTTTTCACGAAGGCGGTCAATGCCGCCGATATCGCGAAGGAGCCTGTTAATAGGGCCATTGCCAGTGCGATCAAAATGACTGCTCCCTACGAACACATGACGATAGTCAAACGGCCCTCGGGACAGCCGGGGGGCAACTATCGCTTTCTGTGCTTAGACGTCCTCAACTGTTCAAGCAGCCGAGTCCTGACTTTCTCGAAAAAGTCGAAGTAACATTGCTGTCTGTAGTCCGGGTAAGTATGATCCAAAGGCTGCCAGCGGCCCTTGTCATAAATCAGAGTTACTTCGGCGTACATTCTTCTGCCGATGTATATACGGTGCGAATAGTTTTTTGTTGTGGCCAGAACCAGTTTTGAAGGCTCGATAATGCCCGGATCCAGATTCACCGGCCTCGGCAGGGGGACGGCCAGGGCTTTGGCGAGCTTTTCTTCGAGCTTGTTCGTTTGCAGCTTGATTTTAGCCAGCCTGCCCGGGTCTATAAGCTTCTCGACGCTTAAGAACTGCCTCAAAATACGCGGGCCCGTCTGATCCTTGTAGTAATCGGTTTTGTCGAAGGGCCAGACCTCGCTCGTAAAATCGGCCCTACCGAGCTTGTTTGTCAGTGCATCGGCTGCGCTGTGCAAACACTGGTAGTTCGACGCCAGAATCCCGACAATGAGCTTTGCCGGCTCAGGCTCTTTGAGCTTCCACATAATTAGACATCGCAGATTCGCACGGCATAAGCGAGAGACTCGATGGGATCTTTGACCGGCATAAA
>LJTR01000004.1 GCA_001303465.1 Phycisphaerae bacterium SG8_4 | reverse complement strand
ACCGACCGAGAAGGGGCTCTGAACACCGTTGTCCAGGCCGGCTACGGTCATCATTCGCTCCTCGGCCGTCATGCCGCGGGCGGTCCAGAAATCTCTTTCGACCACACTGTTGAGTGTGACCATGTGTATTCCTTTGTGGTCCCACGAGTAGGTCGGTTCGCCGAACAGTTCGCGCCACTTGCGGCCCATGTCAAGATACCAATCGTGTTCACCGACCATCATCTTCAACGGTGCCTTGACGCTCTCGAGGATCTGGGCACCCAGATCGAGTTCCCGCGCCCGGCCAAGCTGGGCCAGGTCACCGCCGTAGAATACGAAGTCGGGCTGAGGATCCAGATTGTTTATGTCTTCCACGGCACGGAGAAGCGCCCGGGCAAAACGGTCGTTCGTCTTCTTGTCATAAAGATGAGAATCGGAGATGTAGGCGAAGCGGAACCGTGCACCGACATCCGATGAGGCCGCGGCCCGTGCGACACTTACAGATTGGAACGACTGACAGAAATCGACTCCCGAGGCCGCAGCCGCCCCCAGAGCCGCCGTCGAGACTTTCAGGAAGGATCGACGGTCGAGCTTCTTATTATTACCGGCTAAGAAGTCTCGGCGATGCTCCGCATATTTTTTTTCGATGCTTTTGGACTTTGCTTTCATTGCTCACTCCTTATTTCTTCTCGGCACTGAAGCTCGTCGAAAATCTATTTTTCGAAGGCAAGCTTGAGCCGAAACGCCATCTCGTCGTCGCGCAGGGGACGCTCTTTCCGCGCTTGTTCCTTCTGCGCCTGGAACTGCCGGCTGTTTTGGCCTGCAAATCGCTCATCGGTAAGGGCGAAAAGAAATGCGACGACCTGATCTATCTCGTCTTCTGTCAGCGCTAGTGGCTCCATGCCGCCGTCAAGAAACAGATTAGGCTCGCCTCCCTTGTTGTAGTGGTCCATCACATCCCAGAGCGTCTTTACTGATCCGTCATGCATATAAGGGGGCGTGATCCCGATATTCAGCAGCAGCGGCGTGCGGAATGCTCCGATATCGGAACGATTCTTCGTGACCATGAACCGACCTAACTCGCTCATATCCGTCGACAGCGCCAGTTCGTCCAGCTTCTGTTCCGAAGGATCCTGCTGCAGCGCTCTCAAGGCCTGCTTTGCCAGGGCGTCAAAGTCCGCGTGTCGGGCCGAAACTCCAATGTTGTGGAAGCGATTGTCGGTCCCAAGCGGATCAGATGTGTTCATCGGATGGCACGTTACGCAACGGGCCTTTTCATTAAACAGTATCCAGCCCTTCTTAGCCTCAGAGGAGATCGCGCTGCGATCGCCCGCAAGAAAACGCCGGAAGGGTGAGTCGACAAAAATCAGCGTCCGCTCGAAGGCCGCAATCGCCCTGCCCATGTCCTCGTAGTTTACTTCGCGCCCGTAGGCCCTCTGGAAGGCAGCCTGATACTCGCGGTCATCCTGGATAGCCCTTACGGCAGCGGCCCCGTCGGCCATGCCCATCTCAATGGGATTGACGATGGGCATTCTCGCCTGGTGATCCAGTGTCGGCGAGCGACCGTCGAGAAAGAGCGTCCGCAGAAGCACAACGTTCAAGGTAGTGGGCGCATTGCGACGGCCGTGCTGATCCTTGATCCCCTCTGAAACAGCTAACTGATCCGTAAATCCCCGAGTCACGTCGTGACAGGTAGCGCACGATACTGTGCCGTCGGCCGACAGACGCTTCTCAAAATAAAGCTTGCGCCCCAATGCCACACGCTCGGGCGTAAGCGCATTGTCCGGGGGGATAGATGCCTCCCAGATGACCTGATCGAATCCGGGCGGGGCCCTGCCCACATCAGCCGCCGGCATGAGCTTGTCCAACTGCCGAAGCTGGTACTCCATGGTGGCAGCACCGTGGTCACCTCGTGGAACGTCGGCAGCAACTGCCAAGTCTGTCAGCCGAGCCGGGGCGAAAACCGAGCCAACCAACAGTACTGCAATTGTCACCAGCGGGCGTCTTGGGCAGAGATCTCTTGCGCTGTTCATGGTTCCTTCTCCTAACTTACCGACATCTCAAATACGACTCAATAGACGGTACTCCCGTTCACGACTATTTCCTCAATACTCAGACTCCATCCGAATGTCAACAACTTTTTGACAGATTTGTTCTCAGACGGCGGATCTTCCAGGCGCAGCCGGAGCCTTTTGGTTGATCTTAGACAATTGAAAATTGACTATGGGCCAAGAGCATTGTCTCTTGTGCGTTAAACTGGACAAGATATAGCTTTGGGGCAGGGCCGTTCGCCCCTGACTGCTCAAAGCGACCGAGGGGCATCACTTGATGAGCTTGAGTCTTGATCCTGCGTAGAGCAGTGTCGCCAGGAACATCACGACGATTCCCAGCACCGCCACCACGCGGGCGGGCATCTTCGGCCTAAATTCCTCCTGCTTTATGAACCTCGTTACGCAGTAGTAGTTGAGCCCGTAGTAGAGCGGCGCCACACAGAGGCTCAAGATCGCAACTACCTTCACCAGCCTGACCGGATTGCCGACCTTCACGACCACGACGTAAGCGAACAACGCGGTCGCAAGGACGAAACCCCAATAGAGCCTCTTCCACCATTTAGCTCTCAGGTTCGGTCGCAAGGTCGCTGCAGTCTCGGCGAACGATCTCGAGAATCCGTCTATAACGGTGTACGTCGTCGAGTACATGGCCGAGAACGCCGCGACCATGAAGACAACGTACATCCAGGAGCCGATTTGCTTGGTGTAGATGGCCGCTAGTGACTCGGCGAACCCTATGTCCTTGATCTGCAGGTCGGTCCCCTGAAGAAACAGCGCGGCAAGAATGAGGAACACCGCCGCCACCACAAACGACAGCGCATACCCTATTCGCATGTCCACTAGCGACAACCGAAGTATCGCCAACTTCCTGGCTCCCTGCGCGCCCTTTGAAGTGAGCTCAGGATGCTTTTCCAGCGTCCAGAGAGAGTGCCAGATCGAGACGTCTATCCCCGTGGGCATCCAGCCGAGAATAGCCGCGATAAGAGGGATCGACCCGGGAGGTTTCAAGGGCACGACGAAATTCTTAAGTACGGCGGGCGGAGGAACAGCCGGGATGAATACCACGGCGGTCGCCAGAAAGAGGACGGTCATCATGATCTTGTTGAGAAAATCCAGCCAGCCGTAGCCGCCGAGAAAGAGAAAGCCGAGTATGGTGGCGATGACCAAGGCGGTGTAGAATTCCGGAGACATCCTCCCGACAAAGGTAAATAGTACCGCCGCGGCGATGCTGACCACCCCCGCCAGTACTCCAATGCCCTGGGCGACGGTCCCGGCCTGTAGAATCCACAGGGTCCATCCCTTCGGCCCGGGGACTCTCATGTACCCGGCGATGAGCGATTCACCCGTGGCCGCGGCGTAGCGCGGGCCGAACTCGAAGGCGTGATATTTGAAAAGATGAGTCAAAGTCACCAGCCAGAGCAGCTGAAAACCGAACAGCGAACCGGCCTGCGGGCTCATGACCAGGTGACTGGCACCGATAGCCGTAGCCGCCAATAACAACCCCGGCCCCAGATTGCCGAAAAAAGAACCAATGCCTTTAGAAGCCGTCGTATTCATGAACCTTGCGCTGTCCCAAAATCGATACAAGATAATAACACGACAAGACTAGTATCTCAATCCTGTGCACCAGGATCAAATGCCTGGCAGATATTCCATCACTGACGGTCAGGCCAATTAGTCTTTGACTTAGCCGGCCGGTTCCGTTAACCTTCGGCGGCTATGAAGAGATTGGCCGCATCCTGTTTTGGCCTTGGCAGGCTGCCGTTAGCTCCCGGGACGTGGGGCTCGCTGCCGCCGGCGATTGTCTTTGCGCTGATGTGCCACTTTCGCACGTCGCCGGCGATAGTGTCAATCGCAATGGCGGCCCTTGCTCTGGCCGGTTCGGTCGTTTGCGTGCAATTTGCCCCCGCGGCGATTGCGGCCACTGGAAAGGACGATCCCGGCGAAGTTGTCGCCGACGAATTCGCGGGCCAGGCGATAACGTTTCTGGCCAGCCCGTTTTTGGCCCTGGGAGCGGCCTCGACAGGGCAAATATGGGCCGTAAGTGCGGCGGGCTTTGTGCTCTTTCGAGTGTTCGATATCGCCAAGCCCTGGCCCATACGCAAACTCGAAAAGTTGCCCGAAGGCTGGGGCATCCTCGCAGATGATTTGCTGGCGGGTGTATTTGCCTGGATTGTTTTGCAGGTCTGCATAAAGTTGTTTATCGTCAGGTAGTTTGTCACGGTGAAAGATTTTACGGTGCTGCCGATTGAAAATGCCCGTTCGTGCGCGGGTAGGCGGCCTTACAATAACAGGTTATGGCTTTGCTCGCGGGAATTTATTACCCCCAAGGGTATAGAAAGCAGGGATGTCGCAAGAATATTCTGTCGAGGTTTGCAAAGAGCTTGAAGCGAGATTTCGTGCTGCGAAATTATATCGGCCGATGCGGATCAGCCATTATGACGCGGGCACGGAACTTACCTATGACGTGACCGGCTTCGCCGATACCAGGCCCGCAAAGGTGAACCTGGTCGTGGAGAAGTTTGTGGGCGGAGGCTTCGCCGGGCAGGTATATCGCGTAAGAATTGCGGGGATTAACCGAAAAATAGAAGGCCTTGAGGTTGGTCAAATCCGAGCGATCAAGATCCTCATCCCGCCGTCCAATTTCTCCCGGGTGTTCCGCGATCTTCTATATTGGGGCGGATTTCAGGGGCCATTCCAGCTCCAGGTCAATCCGGCGGCGGCACGTGCGGGCGGCATCTGGCAAAAATTCATCCGGCGGGGAGCAAAGATCAGGTTCGGCGACGAGAATGCGGTCGTGGATATATATGGTACGTTCATAGACCACAAGCTCGGCGGCTGCGGGGAGCTGAGGGAATGGGTCGAAGGACGGACGTGGCGCCTTGAAGTTGACGACCGATTGGATCTGCTGAGGCAATGGAGGCGAGGAAAAACCGTAGATGAGCAGAAGGTAGGATCGCCGGAGTATCGCGCGAAACTGAGGTTCATGTCGGAGTTCGTCGAGCTGCTGCACGAGATGGGAGCGTACGAATTTGCCAGGCAGTACGAGTGGTCGACGTGCAAGAGCCAGCCGAACGCGCTGAAGCGACACGGAAACGACGATGATCCGGCCCGAGGGCTGGTGGCCGTTGATTTTAGAGCCGGACTCGCGCTGCTGCCGTTTCTGCCAATGAGCCCGGGCGATTTCAAGTTGATAATAAAAGGCATCGGGCGCGGCTCACTCGTGCAGTTCGACCGGGGCAGCATTGCCAAGCTGGAAGACTTCGTGCGCACAGGCGGCGATGAGTTTGCCGACACCGCCGAGATGCTCAAGGAGTTGAAGGCCGCCGAGCAAATATATCGCAACTCGATTCCGGATGTTACACACAATCATGTTCGGCTGCTCTACAGCAGACAGTTGTGGTTGACAATGCTCGATAGCGCTGTAACCGGCTGGCGCGTACGTAATCTGGTCGATGAACATCATGAGTGGAGATTCAGGAACAGCACGACTCAAACGCTGTTGTTCTTGACTGTCGGGCTGATACCATTTTTGGGCAAGCTTGTCCGCCGGATCTGGGGCCGGGCCGATTGGCGCCGACACTATGGAGCGATGCTAGGCAGCTGGGGCTATTTCCTCCGAGCGATGCGGGCGCGGGTAGCCGAAAAGGTCACCGTCTGGCACAGAGCCGGACGGCTTGACGATAAGCACGCGCTCACGGTGGCGGGGGCGATTGGCCGATTCTTGGGACATCTGCCGCTGTCGATTCTGCCCGCCGGTCTGCACAGGTTTCTGACCGACAACAACTTCAGAAGAGAAAAGCTAATATACATTTTTGTCAGGCCCGTTAGGCTCTACTTTAGTCGTCACCTTCGCGAACAATGGCTTCGAGATATGGTGCAGGAGGGCAAGACAAAGCACATACTCGCAGATGACGACGCCGAGACGATCCTCTCTCACCTTGAAGAACCATACGTCCAGCGATATCTGATCAGTCTGGTGGTCCATCTGCTCACATTACCGGTGACGCAGATAGTCTCTGTTGCAGTTGCGGCGATCTATTATCTTACGCACCGCAACGATCCGGGCGCCTGGGCGATCGGACTGGGCATCATTGGCCTGTTCCAGGTTGTGCCGATATCCCCGGGCTCTTTCTGTCGCGGGCTGTACACTACAATTCTGGCGATCCACGATCGCAGCTTCAAAGACTACAACATCGCCCTGTTCCTGAGCTACTTCAAGTACGTAGGCTATCTGGCGTTTCCGATACAGATGACTTATCACTATCCGGCGATGGCGCGGTTTATGGCGGCCCACTGGGCGACAGAGGCGGTGCATATTGTTCCCGTGTTCGGCGAGCGGGGTGCGCTTCTGGAGCATTGGGTATTTTGCCTCTTCTATAACTGGCCTTTGACCATACGGCGTCGGATGCGAAAGAGAGCCGAAGCACGGGAGTTGATAGAGCCTCGCTACTGGCACGCCGCTTTGTGTGTTTTTGGCACTACGGCGGTTTTGGGACTGGCCGATTATATCTATATGGGGAAATTCGACAGCTTGCCGAGTCTCAGAGATATCTGGCCGCTGGCAGTATTGGCGCCGCTTTTCTGCGGTGCGGCCCTGACTCTGGGCTGCGGCGGAGCGGCCCTGGGCAAACGCATTGCTGCCGCTGCGGCCTGCGGCGCCTCGACCGGCATGCTCTACGCGGCAGTTTCGGCAATGTCGGGCTACAACAGCTCGATTGTGACCAGTTGCGTATGGCGGATGTTCATTTTCGCGATTCTTTCTGTTGTTGGGGCAATGATCACGGAAATAAAGTTGCCTGAGAACTTCATGATTCAGCAGAAAATTGTGGAAAAATAAGTTTTCAAATATATAATAGCCGCCTGAGTAGCTCGTACGTTTCACGAAATGAAGACGTTTTTTAGAGGAATCTTGGGCAGATGTTCCCGGGATCTGCCGTGGAGAGTTTTTCTGCGATGACGCTGAATAGTTTTAGTTCACTTTGCGATGATTTCTACCTCGACATGTGTGTAAACACCGAGTTGGATCTGCCTACCGAGCGTGATACCATCCTGTCCTTCTTCGAACGAATCCGAAGGCAGTTTCCTTCGATGGGTTGTTTCTACCGGCGGTCAAACAACGAATACTGCCTGGAAGAGGACCGCAGCCACGGCCAATACCGATGGGTCAGCATCGAGACCGACCGGGTCAGTTCCGGGCTGGTCAACCCGTCGGATATGGAGATGGCCTGCTCGCAGCACAGACTGGTGCTCGAACTGATTCCATATATGCTAAGCGTAAGCAATCTCGACATCGATTCGCTGGACGTTACTTTCGCCATGGATTTCGAGTATTCCGGCAGTCACGATGAAGTGATCGCCGAGGCTCTGCTGAGCCAGAGCGCCTTTAAATGTCTGCTGGATTTGCCCGGCGCCAGGCCGATCGGTTTTTCACCTGCCGTGGTGATGGCGCTTTCGGAAGACGACCGGACGCAGGGGCGGATCTGCGTCGAGTCCAAGACAAGCGTCTTCGAGCCCGGCAGAAAGAGCCAGAGCGAGGATGAGGCAATAAGTCTGTCCCTGACAGTGCGCCAGTACCCGAAAACCGCTGAGAAATTCGACCCATCAGAATCTTTCACGGCCCAATGCCAGTTGGCCCAGGAATTGATGGTTGAAAAGATAATCCCCAACTTTGCCCAGCCTTTGATCGAAACAATCGCTCAAAAACGGTTAACGTAGGTTTACCGGATGACCTTAGCATGGCTATCGAGGCACCTATAAGCAAATTCAAGAAGGACAATTTTAGAATTTCCATCGGCATCTGTCTGGCCGTGGCAATTGTCTTCGCCTACGACGGCTATCTGAGCAAGTACGAATGGTCGAAGCGTTACAGCTTCTACAAGGAGCAGGTTCTTGACAATGACGGTAAGCCCACGCCCACAATGGTATTCAACCAGAAGTCGCCACCGTTCTTTGTGGGTGCGGCGGTCCTGCTCTGGGTCTACCTGCTCTCGATAAAGAGCAGGAAACTGATCGCCGACGACAACGAGCTTGTCTTCAACGACAGCGATAGAATCCCGTATGATTCCATAGAAAAGGTAGACAGGACCTACTTCGATAAGAAGGGTTTTTTTGTCTTCACATATAAAGACAAAAGCGGCAAAGAGATCGATCGCAAATTAAGTGACAGGACGTATGATAACCTTGGCGCCGTCCTGGACCATATAGTGGCGAAAATCACATAGCGTTTTGAGATGAGACTTGAACTCGTGCGCGGGCAAAGATCAGGCACACTCTGAAGAGGAATAAGTACACATGAATTATTGCGTTGTCGGATTACAGTGGGGCGACGAAGGCAAGGGCAAAGTCGTCGATATCCTTGCCGAGAACAGCGATATCGTCGTCAGATACGGCGGCGGCGCCAACGCCGGCCACACGGTCATCGTGGGGGACAACCGGTTTGCCCTGCACCTTCTGCCCAGCGGCTCGGTGAGGCCCCAGACGATTTGTGTTATCACCAACGGCGTGGTCGTCGACCCTGATGTGCTGATAAAAGGAATTGACACACTCGGCGAAAAAGGTATCTCACTGGACGGCCGGCTGCTGATAAGCGAAAACGCCCACGTCGTTCTGCCTTACCACAAGAAAGAGGACCAATTGCGTGAAGAGGCGCTCGGCAAGAACAAGATCGGTACAACCATCCGGGGAATCGGTCCCTGCTATGCCGACAAGGTCGGCAGAAGTTACGCCGTCCGCGTGGGTGACTTGAGAGATCTCGAAAGACTCAAAGCCAAACTGCAGAAGATCGTCGAGCATAAAAACAAGATCTTTGCCGCCCTTTATGGCGCCGAGTCAATAGACGCCGGTGAAATATTTGAGAAGTGCAAGCTGCACGCCCAGAGGATTGTACCGTTCATAACAGACACGACCGAATTTCTGCACAAAGCAATAGCCGAAGACAAGTCAATTCTTTTCGAAGGCGCCCAGGGCTCGCTGCTGGATCTTGACCACGGGACATTCCCGTTTGTTACCAGCTCGAACTCGAGCGCGCTCGGAATGCCGGCAGGCTGCGGTGTGCCGGCCAAACTGGTCGATGAATTCATCGGCGTGGTCAAGGCCTACACAACAAGGGTCGGCGCCGGCCCATTCCCCGTCGAGCAGGACAATGAGACGGGTCAATACATCCGTGAAAAGGGCAACGAATACGGCACGACTACGGGCCGTCCGCGCCGATGCGGCTGGTTCGACGCGGTAGCCGTATCCTACGGGGTTAAAATCGGCGCGATCGATTCTGTAGCAATGATGCACCTGGATACGCTCAGCGGTCTCAAAGAGCTTAGTATCTGCAGGGCATATGAAATCAATGGGAAAGAAACATCCTTTTTCCCGGCCAATGACGACAGGCTATCACAGGCCAAGGGCCTCTACGAAACTGTGCCCGGCTGGGATGAGGATATTACTGAGGTAAAGGATTTTAAGGATTTGCCCGTCAACGCCCAAGACTACGTGCGCCGGATCGAAGAATATATTGCGGCACCGATCACCACCGTCGGCGTGGGGCCCAAACGCAGTCAGACAATGAACAGATGACCGGAAAGTCTATCGGTTTATCAGGAAATCAGGATGTAGGATATCGGCAGATCAGGTTATCAGGCAATTGCAGTCCCTCGGCCGCGCTCGGAACAGGCCTGATGCCCTGATAACCCAGTGCCCGCTACCTGGTAGCCTGATGACCTGATATCCATATTTGCTATGGAAACCTTTGAAGAGAAACTCGCTGTAACCGCCTCACGCCTGGGGCTGACCCTCGAACAGATACCCCGTCACATCGCAATAATCATGGACGGCAACGGGCGGTGGGCGCAACAAAGATCGCTGCCGCGCGTCGAGGGCCACCGCGAGGGTGCACGAATAATTGAAGAAATAGCTCTGCATTGCGTCGACCTGGGCATCGAAACTCTGACCCTGTATTCTTTCAGTATGGAGAATTGGAAAAGACCCAGGGCCGAAATCGACGCCCTTATGCATATCCACTCCGAGCACCTTGTCAACATCAGGCCTACGCTGATGCGAAACAATGTAAAGTTGCTTCACCTCGGTCGGATGACCGGACTTCCGGCTACGTTGCGAAATGACCTTGTAGATACGATGGACTTGACAACCGCCAACACCGGCATGAGACTTGCCCTTGCATTAAACTATGGCGGCAGAGCGGAGATCGTGGATGCGGTCAAGAAGATCGCGCAAGAGCACAAGAAAGGCAAACTTCGCCTCGAAGATATCGATGAACAATGTGTCGGCAATCACATGTACGAAGCCGCCCTGGCCGATCCCGATCTTTTGGTACGCACCGCAAACGAAATGAGAATAAGCAACTTTCTGCTCTGGCAGGTTTCGTACAGTGAGTTTTACGTCACGAAAACACTTTGGCCGAGTTTCACAAAGGCATCTATGGAAGAAGCGATCACGGCTTATGCAAAACGGACCCGACGCTTTGGAACGATTAAGGCAGATTCGTGATCGGCGCCAATCCGAATTCACAAATTCAGATCACCTCAGCAGCTTTCATACGAACTAGGAAATGGTAAGACACAGGTTGCTTTTTGGAACACTGATGACGGCGTCTTTTGTCGCTGTTGTCATTTTCGACGGATGGATCGACGGCTCTATCACAAGCTCGGTAGCTGACGATAAGGCTATCCAGGGAACGATTTTCTGCCTGCTCGTCGCTCTTCTGGCAATCCCGGCTCAAATCGAAATGTCCCGCCTCGCCGCTGCAAACGGCCTTAAGATCTTTCTGCCCGTTTCGATCATAACCTCGATTCTACTGGGGACGGCTCGCTATTGGCCGCAGCTTATCGCTTTTTCGCTTGAAAGGTATGTTCTTTTGCTCTCGGCTTTTGCCCTCCTCGCGCTGCCTCTACACCAGTACATAAGCTATGGAACCAAAGCTGTTCTGGCCAATTGCGGAGCAACCTATTTTTCAATCGCGTATCTTGGACTTCTGAGCAGCTTCTGTGTGACAATCAGAATTGAGTTCGGACTGTGGCATTTGCTCATGTTTGTGTTTGTCGTAAAATGTGCGGACATAGGTGCTTATGCAATCGGTACTCTGTTGGGCAAACACAAATTCTCACCCAAGATCAGCCCTGGAAAAAGCTGGGAAGGAATGGGCGGCGCCATGGTGGCCGCTGCGTTTGTTGCTATTGGCTTTGCGACAGGTTGTGGTATAATGCCCTGGTGGTTGGCGATTGTTTTCGGTCTGTGCTTCGCGTTCATCGGACAGATGGGCGATTTGGTCGAGTCCATGATCAAGCGAGACGCCGAGCAAAAGGACTCGGGGCAAAAAGTACCCGGCTTCGGCGGCGTGCTGGATATCATCGATTCGCCTTTGGTGGCGGCGCCGTTCGCATATTTGTTCTTTCTGTGCTGTCCTTGACAGAGGGTAACTTTTGGAAGTCACTATAGAGTTAAACTCGACCGACAAGCAGCTCGAACTGTTCGGCCCCGCCGACAGTTATCTTCGGATTCTGCGCCAATCACTGGACGTTCAGATCAGCGCCCGCCAGGGCAGGCTAATAATCAAGGGCAAAGAAAAGGATGTCGACAAAGCTGCCAAAGTCGTCGGAAAGATGCAGGAGCAACTTCTCAGGCAAGGTTCACTCACGGCCGCCAAGGTAAGCACGCTGATCAGGACGCTGGATTCTTCAGAAGCCGTCGAGACAAGCAAGGCCATTGCCGTCTACGCGCACAAGAAGGTCATCGAGCCGACCACCAAGGGACAGCAAAAGTACATCGAAACAATGTTGGCTAATGACCTGACATTCTGTATAGGCCCTGCGGGAACGGGCAAGACATACCTGGCCGTGGCGATCGCAGTCTCAATGCTCAAGAAGAAGCAGATAAGGAGAATCGTGCTCGCACGCCCGGCTGTTGAGGCTGGCGAGAAACTCGGCTTTCTGCCCGGCGATTTGCAGGCAAAGGTAAATCCGTATCTTCGTCCTCTGTTCGACGCCATCGAGGATATGATGGATTTCACGCAGATGAGGAAGTTCATGGAGCTGGACATTATTGAGATCATTCCGCTGGCCTTTATGCGGGGACGGACGTTGAACGAGGCCGCCATCATCTGCGACGAAGCCCAGAACACCTCGGCGATGCAGATGTTGATGGTCCTGACGAGA
Organism: Phycisphaerae bacterium SG8_4; assembly: GCA_001303465.1. Taxonomy (GTDB): domain Bacteria; phylum Planctomycetota; class Phycisphaerae; order Sedimentisphaerales; family Anaerobacaceae; genus SG8-4. Next base: position 26,814 of record LJTR01000004.1, on the reverse strand, counting down.
CTGGGCCACGGCTCGAAAATGATAATAACCGGTGACATAACTCAAATCGATCTGGAGCCCGGACAGAAGAGCGGAATGATCGAAGCGATCGAAACACTGCGACGGATCAAGGGAATAGGCTACGTGCAATTGAGCCAGAGAGATATTGTGCGACACCGCCTGGTTCAGAATATCGTTCAGGCCTACAAGAAGAGAGCAAAGGTCGACTAGTCGTTAATACGTACGGGATTAATATATGCCGTTTTGGAAAAAGATAAGTCCGCGACGAAGCCAGGTTCGCAAGAACATATCCGCCGAACGTTTTTCTCAGATAAGCAGACTCGCCAACACGAACTTCCTGATCTCGGTTCTCATCTGGCTGCTCTTCGTAGTCCTCTGCACGCTCGTTATGTCGCTGCCCCGGGCCGGCTATCTCGAGGTAATACCGATAGCCACCACGGTCTTTCTGATCTCTCTGGCCGGGGCCTTGTACATCTATCATTATCAGAGGAGAATTACAAGAAACCACGCCAGGGCACTTGTGCTCGTTTGCCTGTTCCTACTGATGCTGGCGGCGACCAAACTCGGTGTGTCACTTACGAAACACAGCTTCTGGGCCACGGGAGCCGCCGTCACGACGGCGGTTGTCCTGACGATTGCCTATGATCAGCGCTTCGCAATGGGTATAGGTGTCTTCTTTTGCCTGCTCGCCTGTTTTGCGGTTGGGCCGATGACCGACAGCGAAACTCAACCGACAAACATCAATTTGTTTTTGACGATGATCGCCGGCGTTGTCACCTGCTGCTTTTGCCTCAAAGAGATCCGCACGAGAATAAAATTGCTCAAGATCAGCACCCTGGCGGCAGTGGTGGTGTTCGCAACCGCTTGCGCTGCCCAGTTGATGTCCGAGGACCCCAAGCTTACCGGCATCATAAAGCACGCCGCCCTTCATGCAGGCACGACCCTTGGGGTCGGTGTGCTGATTCAGAGCCTGCTGCCGCTTATTGAAAAGAGCTTTCGAATAGCTACAAGCATGACGCTCCTGGATTACAGTGATGCCAACCAGCCGCTGCTCAAGAGGCTGCACATGGAAGCCCCCGGCACATTCAGCCATAGCCTGCTGATAGGATCGATCGCCGAGGCCGCCGCCGAGGCAATCGGCCGCAACGGTCTTTTGTGCAGAGTGGGCGCGTACTACCACGACATCGGAAAGATCAACAAGGCCAGCTATTTCATCGAGAATGAGCTTGGCTCGGCCAGCCGGCACAAAGAACTCGCACCGACAATGAGCCATCTGATTATCGTCGGACACGTCAAGGATGGAATAGAGATGGCCAAGGAATACGGCCTTCCCACCGTGCTTCGCCAGTTCATTGAGACACACCACGGCACGACACTGATTGAACCCTTCTATAACGAGGCCAAAAAGCTTAAATCCAAGAACGCGAAAGGAAAAGGCGTCGAAGGCCCCGCCGAGAGCGAATTCAGATACCCGGGCCCGAAGCCACGAACCAAAGAAGCTGCGATTGTAATGTTGGTCGACACTTCGGAGAGCGCCGTTAGAAGCCTCGCAGAAGTGACACTGCCGAAAATAGAAGCCGTCGTGCACAACATGGCCATGAAACGTCTACAGGACGGCCAATTCGACGAATGCGATCTTTCCCTTCGAGAACTCAGTCAGATCGAGGCAAGCATATCAAAGACGCTCGCGGCACACTATCACGGCCGAATTGCATATCCGCACCCGCCCGATGTGCCCGCGGAAACGGAATCTCAAACCGTATAGCCCGACTTTGGACAATTATGGCCTCTGCCAAACAAGACCAGGACATAGTCATTCAAATCGTCGGAAACTTCGAAACGACAGATGTCTCGCTGTCAAGGCTGGAAGAGCTGGCCAAAACCGTCTGCAGTCGTTTTGCCTGGCCCCGGACACCACAGGCCAGATACGAGGTCAGCATCGCCATCGTCGGCGACGCCGAGATCCGACAATTGAACGCTCGGTTCCTCAATCACAAGACCACCACCGATTGTCTGAGTTTCGATTTGTCCGACGATGCAGGAACGGAGATCACAAATCGGAAGTCGAGAGTATTTGAGCTGATCGTAAACGGCGAAATGGCCGTCAGGCAAGCAGAACTGCGGGGCCATTCCAACGAAGCGGAACTGGCGCTCTACATAACGCACGGCCTGCTGCACAACCTCGGATTCGACGACAAGAATTCGGATCAGGCCCGAACTATGCACGAGACCGAGGACAAGATTTTGCAACAAATGGGGTATGGTTTCGTATATAATAGCAACACAAGAGCACGAGGACATGAGAGCTCCGAAGATCCATGATCCGTGCACAAAATAGTTGAAAGGACATCCAAAAGTGGGCTACGTTGGTTGGGCGGTGTTGTTGATGTGCCTTCTTGCCGGTGGAACATTGTTCTTTTCCGTCAATGCTATCGCGCTGCGAACATTTTCACATGCCAAACTGCAGGAGGCTTTCAAGGAAGCCGGCAAGAACAGCAGTTCCAAAGATCTCGCCGAGCGGCTGGGCGAGAACGCTGAGAAACTGATCTTGACGTGCTCTCTCTTTAGGCTAATCTCCAACATGGTCATCCTGCTGCTTCTGGTCTCAGTCTTCGTCGATCCGGGCCAGGCCAAATCCCGGTTTGAATTTGCGGCCGACTCTGCGCTTGCATTGTGCGTTGCGACGGTGATTTTTTCCATATTCAGTCTGGCAATCCCCCACGCATGGGCCAAGTACGCCGGCGAGAAGATTCTGAGCCGAACCCACGGGTCGCTGACTTTTTTTGCCCTCACGGCATCGCCTGTTCTTTGCATCTTCAAGTTGTACGACGGTGTCGTAAGGCGACTGGCCGGAATCGTCGAAACTACACCCGAGGAACAACACGAGGAGAAACAGGAAGAGTTTCTGACCGACCTCGAGCAGCACAGAACCGAAGGGGCGCTCGATGAGGAAGAACAGGAGATGATCGAAAACGTGCTCGAGCTGAGCAGCAGCACTGCCGATGAAATCATGACGCCCCGCACGGACATCGTAGCTGTCGACGTCAATTCGGATTTGCAGAAAGTCCTGGAGACGATAGCCGTCGCGGGCCACACCCGTGTCCCGGTCTACGAGGACAACATTGACAAGTTGATCGGGCTTGTTTACGCCAAGGACCTTCTGACCGAGATCGGCAAAAACCCGGCGGACTTCAAACTCCGCGATAAGATGCGGGAAGCTTATTTTGTCCCAGAGACGAAGCCGCTTCGAGCCCTGCTCCACGAATTTCAAAATCGAAAACTGCATATAGCGATAGTTCTCGACGAATATGGCGGGACAGCCGGCATTGTTACTCTGGAAGACATTCTCGAGGAGCTGGTCGGCGAGATTACCGACGAATATGAAGAAACGCCTGCAGAGCCTATCAAGAAGATCGACGCCAATACTATCGAAGTCGATGCAAGGACATACATCGATGACTTGAACGACGAGTTCGAGTTGAACCTGCCTGAAGACGAAGACTACGACACCGTGGGCGGTTTCGTCTTCTCCTGCCTGGGTTATATTCCCAAATCCAACGAGACATTCGACTACGAGGGACTGAAGTTCACGATCGCCTCGGCTGAAGCCAGAAGAATCAAACGCATCAGAGTCCAGAAAATCGGCGAACTCTCCGGAGAATGAAATGTCGAAATGCGAGATTCCAAGTCATAGATCCGAGACAAATCTCAAATGCAAATGTTCAAATGACCACCACGTTTTGGATTTTGGATCTCGGGCATTCGATGTTGTTTCGTGCTTGTATATCCGTGCTCAGGATTTGCCGTAGCTATGCTAACCAAAGATATGGCTATCTGTATACGCGCCGTCGACTATTCCGAAACCTCCCAGATAGTGACATTTTTTGCCCGGGATACGGGCAAACTCGGAGCCATCGCCAAAGGCTCGAAACGACCGAAATCAACCTTCGACGGGCCCATCGAGATACTCTCACACGGACAAATCCTATTCGCAGGTTCAAACAAAGACAAGCTCGCAACGCTGACGGAGTTTCAGCAACGGCCAACCGGCTTAAACCTGCAAAAGAACCTCTTCGCCCTGTACTGTTGCTATTTCGCCGCCGAATTGGTCGACGGCCTGACGGATGATTATGACCCTCATCCAGAGCTTTTCGAAGGCTTCATACAGTTACTGCAGAACGCCAACGAGCAACCAGGGACGCGGGACGACAGACGAAGGATGCTGTCGCTGCTATTATTGTTCCAATTGTCACTGCTAAACGATGTCGGGCTAAAGCCGATTTTGAGTCACTGTGCAAATTGCAGAAAGAGATACGAGACAGGAGGTACGAGACACGAATACTATTTCAGCAGTTCGGCGAACGGACTGATCTGCAGAGATTGTGAGATGAGTTTCGCCGATAAGATCAGGCTGGACAAAGACGTCTCAGATCACCTGGCGAACCTCAAACAGATCCCCGCTTCGACTGAGGAAATCCTGGTGGAAATCGAGAAGGTGATGGTCCGCCATCTCACTGTACTGTTGGGCCGACCCCCAAGAATGGCCAAACACATCACGGCAAGCTGATTCACCATGGAACAGATCGAACCCGACACTGAGCACGGATCGATGCCCGAGAGGTTCGCAGCCGTCGCACGGCCAGCCTTGGAACACAGGTGTATGCCGGTGATAATAGCCGGCCTGGCTGCGGTGATAATGCTTCCGGCCCTGAACGCCGGTCTCATACAGGACGATCTGCTTCATCGCGTCAGGCTCGTCAGGCCTTCGCAATTGCCCGAGCAACTCTACAGCACGCCGCTGATCGGCGACGATGTCGGCACCCTGTCGGCAGCGATGCGCGAGATGCACTCTTTTGCCCGCACGCAGCAGGATGCCGAGAAGCTGATGGATTCCGGCATGTGCCCCTGGTGGACCGCCGACGGTTGGCGCTTTGCGAACTGGCGGCCGCTGGACAGCCTTACGCACTGGCTAGACTATCGCTTGTTTGGCGAGTCGTCGCCGCTGATGCACGCCCACAACATAATCTGGTTCGCGGCCCTGGTCTTTCTGCTGGCGTTACTATATCGGCAGCTGATGACGCCTCTCTGGATGGCGGCTGTAGCGGCCCTTCTCTACACAATCGACGACAGCAACTACTTTCCCGCAATGTGGATCGCAAACAGAAATCTTTTGCTTGCCTTGTTCTTCTCGGTTCTCACGTTGCTGCTTCATCACAAATGGCGGTGCCACAATTCGCTCGCCTCCGGCATCACCGCTCCATTTACATTGTTGCTGTCGCTGTTGTCGACCGAGGCAGGCATAGCCACTTTCGCATATCTTTTTGCCTACGCACTTTTCATCGAGCACGCAAGCAAGATCCGAAGGATCGCAAGCCTGGCTCCGAGCTTTATCGTAATAGTCGGCTGGCGGATCATCTACAATTCACTCGGCTACGGCGCTGGCGGCAGTGGCTTTGTCATTGACCCCGGACGCGAAACGATACGCTATATGCAGGCGGTGCTTGAGCGCGGACCGATACTTCTTGCCGGCCAATGGGGTGCGACGCCCGCCGAAATGCTCGACGCATTGTCCGGCTATGCCGGAGCGTGGTATCTATTCGTCGCAGTAGTGTTCCTTGGCCTGCTGTTGATAGCTCTGATTCCGCTGCTGCGCAGCAGCCGCGTAGCCCTCTACTGGTTCTCAGGCATGCTGCTCTGCGTCCTGCCGATATGTGCGACAAGGGCGATGAACCGCAACCTGCTCTTCGTGGCGATCGGCGCCTTCGGAGTGATGGCACAGTTCATCGCCGGTCTGTTCGCCAAACAAGACTGGACTGCGAGATCGCGCCTCTGGCGAGTCCTCGCCTGGATGCTTTGCGTAACGTTGATATTCATACACACGGGTTTTGCCGTCTTCTCCAGAGTCAAGGCGCCCTCGACGATGTCTTTCGTCTTCGACACTTTCTACTCGACTGTCAAAGTGGATCCATCGGTCGACCTTACCGACAAGACTCTGGTTGTGGTAAATGCCCCAAATCCGTTTCTATTCATGGGTCTTCCCGCTCTGAGGGCATACTGGAAAGAGCCTCTGCCGGAGAGGACGCGCCTCTTAGCGCCGGGCTTTGGTCCGCTCAAAATCACCCGCACGGCAGACAAGACACTGCTGGTTGAAGCCCAAACGGGAAACATTCTGTCAACCGACACATCCCGCAAAGACTTCGCGCCTAACTTCGCCTACTTCTACAATCACTTCAACAGTCTTTTCCGCCCGGAAGATATGCGGTTCTCGGTGGGTGAAAAAACAGAGTTGCGTGACATGTCAGCCGAAGTGCTCGCCGTGGACAGCAACGGCAAGCCAACAAAGGTGCTGTTTCGTTTTGCAGTTTCCCTGGACGACCCCGCTCTGGTCTGGTTCAAGTGGACCTGGAAGAAGAACGGTCTGGGCGCCTACTCGAGATTCGAAGTACCGGCAATAGGCCAAATATCCCGAACGGAAGGACCTTTCGGCGACACATGAAATCGACCACAGCCAATCGAAAGGTGAGTTTTACTGTTCGCTTTGTTCAAAAAGTCCGGACTGTCGGGACTTACTCTTCTTGTGTGGTTTGGCTCCCAGGTGCTTGCAGGCCTGCTCGGTGACTTCCCTGCCGCGCTTGGTTCGCCGCACGAAGCCTATCTGCAAGAGATAGGGCTCGACCACATCTTCCAGCGTGTCCCTTTCTTCGCCGAGTGTGGCGGCGATCGCCTCGATGCCGGCCGGGCCGCCGTCGTAGACATTGATCAGCGCGCGCAGGAATGACCTGTCCAGCTCGTCCAGGCCCAAAGTGTCGATCTGCTCCATCTTGAGCGAGCTTTCGACAATCTCTGCACTGAGGATGCCCGAGCCCTTGACCTGCGCGTAATCGCGCACGCGCTTGAGCAGACGATTTGCCACTCTCGGCGTGCCGCGGGAGCGGTCGGCGATCAATTCCAGTGTCCCTTCCTCGCATTGAAGTTCCAGAAGATCAGCCGATCGAGCCAGAATCTCCGTCAACTCTTCGCTGCTGTAGAAAGCCAGATGATACAACATCCCGAACCGGCTGCGAAGCGGCGCGCTGAGTAAGCCCGCGCGGGTCGTGGCGCCGATCAAAGTGAAACGCTTGAGCGGGAAGTTTATCGTCTTTGCGTGCAGGCCGCTGTCGACCGTGAAGTCCACCTTGAAATCTTCCATCGCAGGGTAGACAAACTCTTCGACCAGCGTGCTGAGCCGGTGGATTTCGTCGATAAACAGCACGTCACCGGTGTCGACATTACTCAAGAGTCCCATCACATCACCGGCCTTTGCCAGTGCCGGTCCCGAGGAGCAGCGGATTCTCGCTCCCATTTCATTAGCCACGACGTGGGCGAGCGTTGTTTTACCAAGCCCGGGAGGGCCGTAAAACAATACATGCTCCAGCGGCTCGGACCTCTGCCTGGCCGCCGAGATTGCTATTGCAAGTTTCTCTTTTAGATTGCGCTGGCCAATGCAGCCATCTAGGAACTTCGGCCGGAGCGAAACGTTGAAACTCTCCTCGGCGTCGTTCAAAGATTGTCCACCTATTATTCTACCTATAGCCATGGTTTCAAATCAAAGATCAAAAATCAAAGATCAAAATTGCGGAGTCCCGGCAAGCCGGGACGACTTCCTTAATTTTGCATTTTACATTTTGACTTTTGCATTTCCCTTATACTTCCACTCCTTGTTTCAATCTGTAAACCAGCGGCACCAGCGCTTCGGCCGAGTCAATGTCCGGATGCTTGCGGCAGGCCAGTTCAACCAATTCCATTGCTTCGGCTCTTTTCTCACCCCAGGCGATCAGAATCTCCAATGCCTCGGTCTGGAACGGCCGAAATCCCGCACCCGTCGCTGCCGCAGGCTCGGCCCCGACGGCAAAGGCCTGCAGCTTGCCCCGTAACTCGGCGATAATCTGCTGAGTCATTCTTCGCCCGACCGCCGGTAGTGACATTAGAGTCTTGTCATCGGCGTTCTCTATCGCCGCCGCGATAGTAGCTATGGGAATGCTCAACGAGCGCAGGCCCTTCTTTATCCCCATCCCCTTTACGCTTATATACTTTGTAAAAAAGTCCCTCTCACCCGAATTGAGAAAGCCGACCATTCTCGGCACGAGATTGCCGCCGCCCGGCGTGCCCTCGTAATACTCCATCGTGCAAAGCATGATATCCGAGCCGACATGACCAGAGAGCGCACTTACACAGTAGCTCGGCAGCATTACCTCGTAACCAACCGCTCCGACCTCAACCAGGCAGCAATCCGCATCAAGCTTAGCAAGTTTTCCTTCAATTTTCGCTATCATCTGTACGCTTGAAAGATTTTAGACACAGATTTCACCGTGTTCAGTCAATTCACTATGTCTATATTCACTGGTAGAATATCGTGTCTCTTGCATCCAATATCAGTGTAATCAGTGAAATCTGTGTCTAATATCTCTTACCAAGTGCCTGCAACGAGTTAGCACAGCACATCGCTGCGGCGATTGCGTCGGCTACATCGTTTGGTTCGGGCAATTCGGACAGGTTTAGAACAGTCTGGATCGTTCTCTGCACCTGCTCCTTGGACGCCCTGCCGTTGCCGGTAATCGATTTTTTTATGCGCGTCGCGCTGAAGCTTCTCACTTCGATCGTGGCCTCGGCACATTTTTGCAGTATAACACCTCTTGCATGTCCCATCAATATCGCCGTCCTGGGGTGGGCGTAATGCGAATACAACTGCTCGACCGCCACGACATCAGGGGCGAAACTGCTCAGAAGTGACTCGGCATCCTCAGCAATCCTGTTCAATCTCTGCTCGAGTCCATCGTCACGCTCAGTGCGAATAACGCCGGCCTCGACCAACTTCTCGGCGCCCAGCTCGGCGTCCAGACAAGCGTACCCGCAGACCTGCAGCCCCGGATCGATGCCGAGTATTCTCATTTCATTCTCCAGGTAGTCTTTTGCGGCGTGTCTTCGAGCACAATCCCCACTTCATCCAGACTGTCACGAAGACTGTCGGCCCGGGCGAAATCTCTGTCCTTGCGGGCCTGGTTCCGCTGATCTATCAAGACGTTTACCAGCTTGTCCATCATTGCCTCACCGGCCCGGCCAGTCTGTTCATACTCGTCTTTAACGACACCGAGAACGTCACCTCCCAGCCTTGTGAACAAATCATCGACGGCACCAAGAGTGGCGGCCGTCGTGCTGCTGTCCTCCAGCAGGGTGTTCGCCAGACGAACCAGCTCAAAGACAACGGACAAGGCAACCGACGTGTTCAAATCGTCATTCATCGCCTCTTCGAACCTGCCCTTGAACTGCTCGAGCTGTTCTGCGACTTCGCCTTCGATATCGCCTTCGGGCGCCTGGGGGGCCATCTTTCGCACGCCTTTGACCACATCGGCTATCTTTCCATAACCACTCAGGGCCGCAAACAGCGCCGCATCGGAAAAATCCAGCGGGCTTCTGTAGTGGCTGTTCAAAATCAATTGCCTCACTGCCAAAGGCTCGTAGCTCCTGGTCAGTCTTTCATGCGCTCCGGAGAAGGCCTGTTTGAGCGTAATGAAATTATTCAGGCTCTTGCCCATTTTCTGACTGTCGACGGTGACCATGTTGTTGTGCATCCAGTAGCGAACGAACTGCACGCCGTTGGCCGCCTCGGACTGGGCGATTTCACACTCGTGATGGGGAAACTGGTTCTCCAGACCGCCACCGTGGATATCAACGGTGGCGCCCAGGTATTTCATGCTCATCGCCGAGCATTCCAGGTGCCAACCGGGGTAGCCTTTGCCCCAGGGACTGGGCCATTGCATTATGTGATTGGGCTCGGCTTTCTTCCAGAGCGCAAAGTCAGCCGGATTCTTCTTGTCCGGGGAAACCTCCACGCGTGCGCCGGCCTGCATTTCCTCGATATTTCTGCCTGAGAGTTTGCCATACTCTTCGAACTTTGAAACATCGAAATACACGGAGCCGTTGACCTCGTAGGCGTATTCGGTTTCCACGAGCGTTTTCACCAGCTCTATCTGCTCGATTATATGGCCGCTGGCGCGCGGGCTGATGTCGGGCCTGAGACAGTTCAGGCGGTCCATGTCCTCGAAGAAACTGCGCGTGTACATCTCGGCCAGCGCCATCGGATGCGTCTTTTCTTTCTTGGCCTCCTTGGCGATCTTGTCCTCGCCCTCGTCGGCGTCATCGGTCAGGTGACCCACGTCGGTGACATTCTGCACGTAGGTGACGGCGTACCCGAGATAGCGAAGATATCTGACCAGAACATCAAAGCTGACATAGCTTTTCGCGTGCCCCAGATGCGCATGCCCGTAGACCGTGGGCCCGCAAACGTAAATGCCCACCCGGCCCTTTTCCAAAGGCTCAAATTCCTCTTTTCTTCTAGTCAGACTGTTATAAAGCTGCAATCCCATTACGACCTCGTTTTGGACACCTATTTACACTGCTCTTTTTTCGACACGGATTAACACGGATTAACACTGTTTGTTTCATCCTGCCGGGCCGAAGCCGAATACGCGGCGTTTTACTTGCACTGATCGGCCAAAGTTAATCAATAGTCCTACCTGTACACCTGTTGCTTTGAGATAGTTCACTAATTGGACTTCGTGGGCAGAAGTAAGTTCTGAAACCGCTTTGACCTCCACAATGATCTTATTCTCCACGACCATATCTGCTACATAGTCGCCGACCACACTCCCATGATATTGAACGGACATTGGAACTTCCGATGTGCAGTCGACGCCTTCTTCTTCGAGTTCTATGGCAAGAGCATTCTCATAGACCTTTTCAAGAAATCCCTGTCCTAATTCATTATGAACATTCTGGGCGATCCCTATGATCTTCTGCGACAATTCGCCATGTTTCAGTGTTTTCACAGTCTTTCTATTCTCAAAAAATCAGTGTTAATCCGTGTCAAAAAACCGTGCAAATCCGTGTCTCAAAGTGTTCTTCTTCTCTTCTTCATCAGCAATACTGTCGCCGTTGCCGCCATTGCCTCGCCTGCTCCTATCTCGCCGAGACCTTCGTTGGTTTTGGCCTTGATGTTTACCGCGGTAAAATCAATGTCCAGCAGCCCTGCGACGGCCCTTTGCATTTGCCCTTTGACGGGCGCCAGTTTGGGCTCTTCGGCGTGTATGATCAAATCAACATTGACCACCTGCCAGTGCTTTTGCTCGAGTTGCTCTCTTACAACAAGCAAGAGTTCCTTGCTGTCGGCGTCCTTCCACTTCGGATCGGTATCTGGAAACCATGTCCCTATGTCACCCATACCGGCGGCCCCGAGCACCGCATCGATGACGGCGTGCAGAGCGACGTCGCCGTCACTGTGACCGGCCAGCCCGGCCGGGTACGGCACATAGACACCGCAGAGCATCAGCTTTCTGCCTTCGACCAATCGGTGAATGTCGGTGCCAATGCCTGTTCGATAATCGCCCTTTGGCTCCTCGATCACAGTATCCCCTTTGTGCTCGGCACATCCGTGCCGAGGACCTTGACAGCCGCACCGAGTGCTTTGCCGAGGGCCTTGAAAATACCCTCGGCTATGTGGTGACTGTTTGTGCCGTACGGAACATTTATATGAAGATTGAACTTGCCGCTATTCGAGAAGCTGCGCAGCATCTCCTCGATACACTCGACGTCGAAGTCGCCGATCTTGGCCGTTCGATATTCTACGTTGTACACACATATGGATCTGCCCGACAAATCCACCGAGACATTCGCCAGTGCGTCCTCCATGGGCACGGAACTATGCCCGTATCTGGCGATTCCCTTCTTATTGCCGAGGGCTTTGAGCAAACACTCGCCCAGACATATTGCGATATCCTCGACGGTATGGTGGGCATCGACTTGAAGATCGCCTTTGGCCTTGACCAGAAGGTCGATCCCGCTGTGCTTGCTCAGGTGCGTGAGCATGTGGTCCAGAAAGCCGACGCCGCTGTCAATGTCATACTTGCCGACTCCGTCAAGATCAAGCTCGACAGTCACATCGGTCTCTTTTGTCTGTCTGTGAATTTGGGCCACTCTATTGTCCATCGGAATCCTCGTATCGTATCAGTACCATCACAGCGAGTCTGTCATGGCAGGATTTCTTTCAAAGCCAAAATGAGTTTTTCGTTCTGTTCGGTCGTACCCACGGTTATTCTCAGTTTATCGGCCAGAGAGGGCAGGTCAAAATACCTGACAAAGATATTGCGCCGGACCAATTCGTCATAAATCTCACTCGCCGGCCAGTTTCCGGTCTCGGCGAGAACAAAATTCGCGTTGCTTGCCGGCACTTTGAACTTCAGATCGCGCAGTTGCTCAATAAGCGACTCACGGGCCTTCTTTACCTCCTCAGTCCTTTGCCTGAAATAGTCCTGATCCTTGATCGCCGCCGTTGCCAGCGCGATAGCGACGGCGTCCACGTTGTAGGAGTCCTTGACCTTCATCAGACCTGCAATCAGATCGGCCTGGGCGATGGCGTAGCCGAACCGTATTGCAGCCAGAGAATACCCTTTGCTCATCGACCGAAGCAGAATCACATTATCAAAGTCTTTCACCAGAGCCACACAGTTCTCATCGGCAAAATCAACGTACGCCTCGTCAATCAACAGCACACCGGCCAGTTCATCGGCCAACGAAGCCAGTTCTCCAACGCTAATAAGGCTGCCGCTCGGAGCATTCGGGTTGCAGACGATCGTCAGGGCGGCCTCGGTTGTCGCCAGTTTGGGCGGCAGATTGAATTCGCTGTCGAACGGAATCTCGATCATGTCTGCGTCCTGCAGCCTGGCCAGCACCGGATAGAGCGAATACGTCGGAACAGGATACGCAACGGGGCGATTCTTGTCACAGAAGGCTCGAAAAGCGATGTTCAGCAGATCGTCTCCGCCGTTGCAGCACATAATATTCTCAGGGCCCAGCCCATGGAGAAGGGCCGCCGCCTGGCGAAATTCATCTCCGACAGGGTCAGGATACCGCCGAAGCTGCTCGGCACTTATCCGGCTCAGCACCTTGAGCACCTCCGGCGAGGGCGGATACGGATTCTCATTGGTGTTCAGCTTTATGACGTCGCTCTGCTTAGGCTGAAAACCCGGCTCGTAACCGGCTAAGGTCTCGATATTATCCCGAAAATAACTCATTGTCTCGATCCTCGATTCTGGATTCTCGATTCCCGTATAGCTTCGAGCATCGAGTATCGAAAATCGAAAAAGATTATACGGACATTAGCCCAGGAGCGAAAGACAAGATTTTGCGATATCCCCCGAAATGACCGATTGAACTCGATATTCTCCAGCACCGAACGCGTTCTGCCACAGCCGGTTCGCGATACTCAATTCGCACACCCTTGGGGACACCTGCCGGTGGACGCACCACGAGTCACTTTTGGCAGTAGTCTATCAGGCGGGCTATCTCGCTGCGAAGATCCTTACGATGGACAATCATGTCAACAAAACCGTGCTCCAGCATGAATTCCGCCGTCTGGAATCCTTCGGGCAGCTCGATCTTTATCGTCTCGGCAATTGTGCGCGGACCGGCGAAACCAATCAACGCCCCAGGCTCGGCTATAAGACAATCGCCCAGCATTGCGAAACTCGCCGTCACACCGCCGGTCGTCGGATCGGCAAGGACGCAAATATAGAGCCCGCCGGCGTCGTCAAATCTCGCTAACGCCGCGGAAGTCTTTGCCATCTGCCCCAGCGAGACCACGCCCTCGTGCATTCTCGCGCCGCCCGAGCAGGCAACGACCACCAGTGGCAGCTTCTCGGCCATCGCTTTATCGACGGCGGCGCAGAGTTTCTCGCCTACGACCGACCCCATTGAACCCATAAGGAAGTTCGGCTCCATAACGGCAAGCATAGCGCCTCTGCCCTTGATAAACGCCTTGCCGATTATCATCGCCTCGTTAACGCCGGATTTCTTTGCGTCGGTCTTAACGCGCTTTTTGTACGTTGTTTCCCTGAACTTGAAGCCCAGCGGATCATCGGTAGTCAGATCGCCGAGCATCTGTTGAAACGAACCTTCATCGACAAGATACTCGACTCGAGTGGCCGCTGAGAATCTCCTTTCGCGGCTTCAGCGAGAAGCCGTTCCATTTTGATTTCGATTGTTTGCCCATGTCAACCCACATTCGTCCTGGCGCCCGGCGCGGGGCCCTTACACGGCGACATATGTTCTCACAACCAGCGGATTCTAACAAAAACCACCCATTCTTGCCACAAAAATCACTCGCAGGCCTTGCGAATGGCATTTATCGCAGCGATACGGTCGGATCTTGCAAAAATCGCATTGCCCGCCACGAGTGTATCGGCACCGTAGGAAACGACTGTCGAGGCGGTTTGAGGATCTATGCCGCCATCGACTTCGACGCGGACGTCCGGCCCTACAATCTCTCTTATCCGAACGATCTTCTTCGCCGCCTCCGGCATGAACGCCTGTCCGCCAAAACCCGGGTGAACCGTCATTACCAGGACCATCTCGCACAGAGGAGCAAGAGCCTCGACAGCCTCGGCCGGTGTCTGAGGGTTCAGACATATCCCGGCCGTGCATCCCAGCTGGTGTAATCTCTCGACGAGCCGGTGAGGGTCTTCAGCAGCTTCGATATGAAATGTTATGTGGTCGACGCCCGCCTCTGCAAAGGCCTCGGCATACCTAGCCGGCTCGCTTATCATCAAGTGAGCATCGAAAACCAGGCCGCTGACCTTGCGCAACTTGGCAATTACCGGCGGACCAATTGTGATGTTCGGGACGAAATGGCCGTCCATGACGTCCAGATGCACGATGTTCACCCCGGCGTTGGTAACTTCGGCAATCTCCTCGGCTAATCGGGCAAAATCGGCGCTCAATACCGACGGCGCAATCTCAATTGTCCCTGCTTTCGGTAATCGCATCTGTGTCGGCAGACCGAAGCCCCGGTAGGACCGGGGGCCAAATGTGACGGATTCTACTTCTCGTCGAGAATCTCGAGGCAGATGAACTTCTTGCCCTCCAGAAATTCGAGCGAGGCGCCCCCGCCGGTGGAAATATGACTTATCCTATCTTCCAGGCCAAGATTCTTGACCGCTGCGGCACTGTCGCCACCGCCGACTATGCTGATCGCCCCGTTGTCCGTAGCCTCAGCGACTGCCATGGCGATGTCCTTGGTGCCCTCATCGAAAGGCGGGGTCTCGAAGACTCCCATAGGTCCGTTCCAGACGATGGTCTTGGCATCGGCGATCTTTTCCCTGTACATCTTGGAAGCTATCGGTCCAATGTCAACGGCCTGATAGCCCGGATCGATATCGCCAACTGCGGTGCGATACGGCACATCGGATTTCAGTTTGCGAACAACGTGGTGATCCGTGGGTAAAAGAACTTCACATTCCGCCTCTTTCGCCTGATTCAGCAGCGCCTGGCCCTTGTCGACAAAGTCGTTCTCGCACAGGCTCCTGCCGATGCTCTTGCCCCGACCCTTGAGGAAGGTGTACGCCATTGCCCCACCGATGATGATGCGATCGACCTTGCCGATGAGATTCTCGATTACGCCAATCTTGTCCGAGACCTTGGCTCCGCCCAGTATTGCAACAAAGGGTCTTGCCGGATCACTCAGGGCATCACCAAGGAACTTCAACTCCTTCTCGATCAAAAAACCGATCACCCGGGGTTTACCCTCCATGACCATCGGAACGGTATACATCGAAGCATTATCCCTGTGGGCCGTGCCGAAAGCGTCGTCGACGTAGATATCGGCCATACCGGCAAGCTGTTTTGCAAAATCGTCCTTGGCCTGGCGCAGTTGCGTATCTTCCTTTGCCGCCTTGTCCTTTATCGTTTCGGCTTTGTGGAATCGCAGGTTCTCGAGCAGCATGCAATCGCCATTGGAAAGAGCCACGGCCTTTGCCTTTGTCTCGTCACTGATGCAATCGTCGGCAAAGACAACCTCCTTGCCCAGCAACTCCGACAACCTGCGGGCTACGGGCGTCAGAGAGAGCTTGTCGTCTCTTTGGCCGCTCGGCCTGCCGAGGTGGCTCATAAGGATCAACGCACCGCCACCTTCCAAGATCGCCTTTATAGTGGGCAGCGCTTTGACTATTCGATCGTCGCTGGTAATGTTGCAGTCATCGTCGAGCGGCACATTAAAGTCGCACCGCATAAGTATCTTCTTGCCCTTGACATTGATATCGGCAACAGTCTTTTTGGCCATCTTCTATGAACCCCAAAAATGGAATATTGGCTATTGTCTATTGACTATTGAATGACTCGCACGTACCAGCCCTGGCCATCACGTGAGAATAGTCAATAGTCATTGTTCAATAGTCAATCTTCCGCTACATCTTCGCAATCTTCTCCATGATATCGACGGTACGGTTCGAGTAGCCCCATTCGTTGTCGTACCAACTCACGACCTTGGCCGTCTTGCCCATAGTCATCGTGCACAGGGAGTCGAAAACACTCGAAGCGGGATTGCCTATGATGTCGCTGCTGACGATCGGCTCGTCGCAGTACTCCAGAATACCCTTCAAGGGGCCTTCGGCGGCGGCTTTCACGGCGGCATTGACCTGCTCTGCGGTAACCTCCTTATTAAGCTCGGCAACCAGGTCCACACAACTGCCGTCGACGACAGGAACGCGAAGTGCGTATCCGTCCAGTTTGCCGTTCAGTTCCGGGATCACTTTGCCAACTGCCTTGGCCGCGCCGGTTGTGGTCGGGATGATATTCATCGCGGCGGCACGCGCTCGTCGCATGTCGCTGTGGATCATGTCGTTGCACCGCTGGTCGTTGGTGTAGCCGTGAATCGTAACCATCAAGCCCTTGGCAACTCCGAATGCATCGTTGAGGGCCTTCGTCAGAGGAGCAAGGCAATTGGTCGTGCAACTCGCATTCGAGATGCACCCGGTCTTGGCGGTGATAACATCGTCATTGACGCCCAGAACCACCGTCGCGTCGATATCATCTTTTGCCGGGACAGTTAAAACGACCTTCTTGGCCCCCGCTGTGATGTGGTCCCCGTAGCCGCCCTTGTCCGAGGACTTGACACGGAATATGCCGGTGGACTCGACGACGATGTCCACACCCATCTTGCTCCAGGGAAGTTTGGTCGGGCTGCGCTCGGCGAGAACCTTGATGGCGTTGCCGTCGATCATCAGTCCGTCGCCTGTAACTTCCACGGTGCCGCCCCATTTGCCCATAACGGTATCGTATTTGAAAAGATGAGCCAGGCTCTTGGCCGGGGCAAGATCGTTGATCGCAACCAGCTCAAGGTCACCGTTTCTCGTTAACAGAATTCTCGCCACCGCCCGACCGATTCGGCCGAAACCGTTGATTGCCACCTTTGTTGCCATTTTCTACTTCTCCTTATCTTCAGTGCTAATAACGTCGTTCCACCTTATTAGACCCCTCACCAAGTAAAGCCGAGGGGTAAACGAAGCAGCCACTTTACGCACGAACCCCTCGGCTGTCAAGCATTTATTCCAGAATTGGGAATTTGAGATGTGTGAATCCCCCGCCCGTCAGGAATCTCCAACCGAAAGAACGACCAAGCCTCAGCGTCTGTTACTGTTCTGCTTTTTCGAGGCATCCGTCCCGGGCGTTCGGCGCTGACGCTTGGCCTTGCTGATCGAGGGCGCCAACTGGCTCTTCCAGACGTCAAAGGTCTGCTGTAGGCGCTCGACAACCTCAGAATTCTGCTCTTGACGGTCATTTTTCTCACTAATGTCGGACGTTAGATCGTATAGTTCAAGAGAACCGTTTCGGGACAGAAGCTTCCACATGCCCGCGCGCACGGCCCATTGATTCGTGCCATCATACCAGAAAAGGGCCTCGTGAAGCGGTTTCTTCGCCTGCCCGAGTATGACAGGAAGTATGTCCCTGCCGTCATAGACCCGGTCGCCAGGCAATTCTGCACCGGCTGCGGCACATACTGTCGGCATGACGTCAATCGAAATGACCGGCTCGTCGCAAATTGTCCCCTTGGGCAGCTTTCCAGGCCAGCGGACTATGAACGGCACGCGTATTCCACCTTCGTAAACCGTCTGTTTGTAGTCTCTTAGCGCACCGTTGTTGGCGAGATTCTTCCGGGCGCCCCCGTTGTCGGAAAAGAAGATGATCAAGGTATTGTCATCGACGCCCGTCCGTTTGAGAGCCTCCAGCACAGTGCTGACCGCTTCATCCATGCACGCGAGCATCGCCAGATATATGTCACGGTTCTTGTCGCCTGTGTCGAAGCGGTCTATATGCTTGCCCGGCGCCTGGAGCGGCCAATGCACCGCATTGAATGGAAGATACAGAAAGAACGGTCTATTTTGATGCCTCTCGATGAACGAGACAGCCTCCCGGGCGAGGTTGTTGGTCAGATATCCGGTATCGTTGATTGGCTTATCGTTGCGATAGATCGAGGTATATTCGTCGGTTATGCCGAGCTTGAAATAGTCATGTGCCCCGTGGCCCAGAAAGCCATAGAACTCGTCGAAACCTCGCCGCAGAGGCCGATACTCGGGCTCGAGCCCCACATGCCATTTGCCGATGATCGCGGTTGCATAGCCTTCCTTGCTGAGCACATCGGCAACCGTGATTTCATTTGTGGGCATCCCCGTCCTGGAATCGCCAGCGGTATAGAAGCCGAACCGCTGCTGGTATCGACCCGTCAGAAGTCCCGCCCGGGTCGGTGCGCAGACATAGCCGCTGGCGTAACCGTTCGTAAATCGAACGCCCTCTCCGGCCAACCGGTCGATTCCGGGCGTGCTGACCTCTTTCGGGTGGTCATAACAGCTCGAATCGGCATATCCCTGGTCGTCGGAGACGATGACGACGATGTTGGGACGGTCGGCGGCATCTTCTCTGCCCGCCGCAGGCAGGATCCTGCCTGCAAGGCACAGGACCGATACAGCCAGCAGTAATGAACGCAGAAGACTTTTTCCATTGATCATGTTGCCTGTCATAGTACTCGCACTCTCCGACAACCGCACTGTCAAACTGGATGGATAGCCTCCATAGGGCTCACCTATCTTATCTGACTGGCCTGGACAATGCAATGCGTCCGGCGTGACAGACGACTGTCGGCGTTGGACCTGAAGAAACCGTCTCTCGGGATTTCCTCCAAATATCGTGTAACATAATTGCCTGCCGCGCACTTATACATGCAGCAATGGTCGGTGCTATGGCAGAAGTTGTTGAGGCAAGAGAAGATGATGACTTGGTGGCAACCTCGTATTTTGATGCCTGAAGAAATTTTTTTCTGCGTTTTCGCTGCGAAAACAGCTATTTGTAAAATTTTTCGAGAAATCCTGTAATATTCCCTTGGTATCTTCGACATATGTAGTAGAATTCTTCTACGTTTGTAGAAGGAGATCAGACAATGAAACTGACACAAGCAGAATGGCAAATCATGAAGGCGTTGTGGAAGAAGCACCCGGCGACGGCCAGGCAGATTATGACTCGCCTGCCAAACGGTGTGAGCTGGGCGTACACAACTATTAAGACAATGCTCTCGCGGCTGGTCGAAAAGAACGCAGTCGGCGAGCAGAAGCGGGGCAACACCAGCCTGTACGAACCGCTGCTGTCGCAAAGAAAGGCGCGCCTCAGCGCCTTTACGTCAATGCTTGATCAGGCTTTTGACGGGGCGACGGGCCCGCTCGTGCACTTTCTGCTGGAAGAACAGCAGCTGACCGCCAGGCAAAAGAGAGAGCTGATCGAAAAGTTGAACGAAGAATCCGGAAAGTAGGGAATAAGCAAGATGATCGAACAGATTAATCACCTGGCGCAATTGTGGTGGGGCTGGACCTCGGCGATGTTCTGGCAGGCCGGATTGCTAATTGCCCTGATAGCCCTGGTCGATAGGCTGATCCGCAGATGGGCCTGGCCGCAGTTGCGATATGCCCTTTGGTCACTGATCCTGGTCAAACTCGTCTTCTCGCCCGCCCTGTCCTTGCCCAGCGGCCTCGCGCCAAAGCTCAGACCGATCGCTACGCACATGCTGGAGATGGCAATCAGTGAGCCGCAAGTCACAGAGAAGCTACCGCCGGTGCTTCCATTCTTCAATGACAGGATCACACATCTCGCAGCTCAATCCGAGGCACATCTCATATTGACCGTTGAAGACATTGGCGTGGCGGGCGACTCTGTCGGTAGTAACAGGCCGGCCCAAACGGCCGGGCCCCGGCTCGATTGGCGAAGCTACGCGATGGCCGTATGGTTTCTGGGCATGGCGGCCCTGGGCTCATGGCTGCTGGTGAGACTTCGCAGGCTCCGACGAGAACACCCGGACAAATCGGGCAGAGCATCTCTGCCGGAGTCCTTCCACGACCAACTGGCTCATTGCGCCAAACGCCTTGGACTTCGGCGAAAACCGACGGTCGTCGTGACGGGCAACATTCAGACTCCCGCCGTTTTCGGATTGTTCCGGCCGGTCCTGCTCATGCCGGTCGGCTACATTCGCAACCTTTCGCGCAAGGATACAGAACACCTTCTGCTGCACGAGCTGGCGCATATCAAACGGGGCGACCTGGTTGTGCACAGTTTCTATATGCTCTTGCAGGTGATGTACTGGTACAATCCCTTGCTCTGGCTCGTTCGCCGGCGGCTGCGCCACCTGCGAGAGCTGTGCTGCGACGCAACCGTGGCTGGCTTGCTAGGGGAAAGGACGGTTGAGTATCGCCGGACCCTTCTGGAGGCAGCCCGTCAGTTTCTGGTTACTCCCATCGAATACGGACTGGGCCTTGTCGGCCTGTTCGAGGATTCGAATTGTCTGATCTCCCGAATTAACTGGCTCGAAAAACCTATTTGGAGGTACCAAAGAATGAAGAAATCAGTCGTTGTCATTACAGTCCTGGCTCTGGTCGCCTGCGTGTTGCCGATGGCACAGGCCCAGCAGGACTCCGTGTCGGACAGTTCCAGCACCGACTCCAAAGCAGCTGCAGTTGACTCCGCTGAGAATTCGACAAGCTCGGAGACCGAGCAGGAGCTGGCGCAGAACAGAGAACAATTGCTCAAGGCGATGAAAGCTCTTCAGTTCCAGTTGCAGCAGTTGCAGCTTGAGAAACAGAAACTCCAGTATGAACTTCGGGCTGTCTCGCACGCCGAGCACGACGCGAGCAATCAGGCCCATCAGGCCGCCGAGCACGCCGCACACGCTGAATTGAAGGTGAAGGAAGCCAAAGACAAGTCGGCGAAAGTAAAGTCTCTTGCCGAAGCCCAGAAGACCAAGGCGCAAGCTGAATACTGGGGGCAATGGGCCAAGCAGATGGAGAAATGGGCTCAAGGGTACGAAGAATGGGCCGAGAGCGACAAATTCAAGCAGTGGCAGAAAGATATGCAGAAGTGGGCTCAAAGTATGGCGCAAGCACAGATGAGAATCAGTGGGGGCGAGCCCGGCCCGATGCCGGAGCCCGGTCCGATGCCTGTGATGCCACCCATGCCGTCAATGCCGGCGCCTGTTGCGCCGATGCCCCCTATGGTGCTCCCGGAGTTTGCGCCACTGGCTGTCAGCATGCCGGAAATCAGCACCCCCGGCGAGATTGCCGGAATAGCCCCGACCCTGCCAGGCGAGGCGGTTGCCGCCGGTGAATCGGGCCGAGACATCGAGATCACGAAGGACAAGGACGGTAAGGTTGTCGCGACTACTCAGATGCACTTTGTGTCAAAGGTCAAAGCCGGCGCCTCGTTTGTAATAAGAAACGACATGGGCAGGATCGTCCTGCGTCCCAGCAAAGACGGCACCGGCGACGTCAGAGCGATCATCCGGGGAAAGGCCGAGTCATCCGATCAGGCACGTGCAAAGGTTGCAGCGGTAGGAATGAAAGTAGACTCATCAGACAAAAGATACTACCTCAAGCCAGTCAGGCGCGACGGCGGTCAATGGGAAGACCTTACTGTAGATCTCCACATCTCAGTGCCCCCTGGCGTCCTGCCCGACCTCCAGACGAAGATGGGCAGCGTCGAGCTGTACGATCTCGAAGGCAAGATCAAGGCCGTGGCTGATATGGGCGCCATCAAAGCCGTTAACACGACCGGCGACCTCGAACTGCACACAAAGATGGGTTCGATCGAGTTCGTCGCACCCAAGGATCTCTCGGCCGTACTCAGCGTCCAGACGAAAATGGGATCGATCAAGAGCGACCTGCCCCTGGAGATCAGTCAGTCCGACATGTTCCGGAAAGGCGCGCAAGGTACGATTGGCGCCGGGCAGGGAAATATCCGTATGACCACGGATATGGGGAGCATCAGCCTCACGTGGCATTCCCCTGCACAGGATTCGCCTGTACTGTAGACGACACAAAGCCCTTCTTCAAGACGCTTGAACAAAAGCAGAGCCGGGTTTACATGACCCGGCTTTCCTTATGCGACGGCTGAGATCACACCAGAAGTTCTTGGCCATCGTTCTTTTTCTGTCGCAAATCCGTCAAATCCCGCACCATATTGTGAGAACATGAGTTATAAAGATCTGCTGGTGGATTTCATTGTGCGATAATGCAAAGGACAAGAGAGTTTTTGGGAGATTTGAGCCATGAAACGAGAGACGACGTTGACATTACTGAGTTGGTTGGTGATTTGCAGTGCGGCATCTGAGTCAACGGCGGAATCAGCCAGCCCGAATGGTGCGATTTTGCGGCAGAACTTCGATTTAGGAGGTGAGCGTTCACTGCAAACACAGTACTTCCTCATGGAATCGAAGCTCATCCACTATGCGCTCGACGGAAAGCGCGTCGGCTTAGATGTCTTCCGGCTGCGTTTGAAATGTGTACCCGCGCAGTTAGCAGGCACAAAAGGGGACGAGTACACGTGTACGAAATTCACAGTGCAGTTGGGCGATGAGCCGGAAGTTGAGATTCCCGCGTTGAAGAATTGGACGTATGTGTTCAAGATTCCGCCCACAGGCATCGATAAGAAAGGACAAACTCTGGGCATCGATCACGCCCCGTTCGAAAATCTCGTAGACGCGAATAACAAAGCGATGCCTCCGGACAAAGCGTACCATGTGTACAACGCATTCATCGATTTTCATGGATTCTGCAACATATTTGCCGAGCGAGTGGACGGCGCAGCCGGTATTCAAGACCTCAGAAGCATAGGCCAGCGGATCGTACACGCGGCGGCATTCGCTGAAGCCCCTGTAAATGTGGGGAGCAACGTATCCAAGGGATCGACATTTAAGAACGGAGAGGTGACGCTGGAGTTCAAGGGCATCAGTCGGGTAGCCGGGGCAACGTGCGCGCTAGTAGGCTATGATTCCGGAGAAAGCTCGTTCCAGATGATCGTGAATCCCATGCCGAATATGGAAATACGGACCAAAGGAAGTTCTCACTACATGGGTGATCTCTACATCGATCTCGCAACGAATTGGGTCAAGAAGGCAACTTTGGATGAGTTCGTCGTTACCGAAGTAACTTTGCCGATGCCGCCAAACAAGGTCAATGCCGTCATCGAACGGGATATACTCATCCGAAATGTCACGGCAGTAGAATTTACGAGCCAATAGCTCGCCATGCGATTTTTTGTGTCGCAAACACAGCGAATCAGGCACTATATACCGAGAGCACTCCCGTAAGGGACACCTGACGGTGGAATCTTTGAGAAATTTAGAGGTGCCAAGATGTCTGAAACTGACAAATACTATGTTGAGCGTTGCCTGGATGGCCATCCGGATGATTTTCGGTTTGTAGTGCGGCGCTATCAGGCGGTCTTGCTCGCCCATCTTGCCGGCAAAATGGGCGATAAGGACCGGGCCGAGGAGGCTACACAAGAGACCCTTGTGAGGGCCTACTTCAATATGGCCAAATTAAGGAAACCCGATTCGCTCTTTTCATGGCTGCTCGGAATCGCCGATCGGGTGGCAAAAGAGCACCAGAGAAAAGAGCAACTCCGGCGTCAGAAAGAGATTGTCCGTGCATTCAGCGAAGAATCCGGCGGCACCGAATTGTCTCAAGATTATGCTCTCGAAACGGCAATAGCCGAGCTGCCCGAGGCGTATCGGCAGGTCATCCTGCTGCGATACTACGGCCAGCACACCTGTAACGATATCGCCGAGCGGCTCAGCATGCCGTTGGGCACGGTCACGAAAACACTTTCACGGGCCTATGCCATGCTTAGGCAGTCGCTTAATCAGCAGGCACAGACAGAATTTCACGAGGTGGAAAAATGAACTGCACAGAATGCAAAGAACTCCTGGTCGAACAGATGGAAGGGCTTCTGGACAAATCACGAGAGCAGGCCGTCGTCGGACATCTGGCCGATTGCAGCGCCTGCAAGGCCGAAGCCGAGACCCTGAGAAGTCTTCAGGACCGCCTCGAGAGTAACGGCAAGGTTCTCGTCCAGAGCGACCTTGAAAACAACGTTATGAACCTAATTGTCAGAGAACAGAAAGTAAGGCTCAAAGCCGCCGAAAAGGCCGCCGAAGGCCTTAAGATAAGGAGAATTATCATGAAGAGTCCAGCAACGAGAATAGCGGCGGCAGCGGCTGTGATTATCATTGCAGCACTTGGCATCAACTATATCATGGCTCCATCCGTGACGTGGGCCAAGGTCATCGAGCCGATTCTAAACGCCAGGACTGTAGTCTTCGATATGATCTTGGGCACCGATGATACGGGCATAGTTTCGCACGAGATCGTCGTCGATTCGCGAATGAGAAAGACCATGTCTAACATGCCGAACATGACTATGATTATCGATACAGACAATGCAAAATTACTTGGGCTTGACGCCGAAGCAAAAACTGCAGTCTATGTCGATATGACCGGAGACCTCGGGGATAGGCACCGAAGCTATATAAAGTTCGTTCGCGAGATCGTACGACAGTTGCAGGATGGCCAGGTTGAAGAGCTCGGCGAACAGGTAATCGAAGGACAAAAGGCAGTCGTGTTCGTGGGCAGAGGTCAGAACGAACAAGTGACAATCTGGGCCGACCCGCAAACCGCTCATCCAATACGGATCGAAGCTCGGATCGGGCAAGATCTTTCCTTCACCATGAAAAACTTCGAGTTTGATGCTGACGTGGACGAATCGTTGGTGAGCATGGAGGTCCCTGAAGGATATGCATTGCAGAAGACGGACATTGCACTGGGCAACGCTACCGAGGAAGACTTCGCCGAGAGCCTGAGAATCTGGGCCGAAATAATCGGGGACGGCACATTCCCGGAGGCCGTAGGCTCCCAGAGCGCCATGAAAGACATGCCAACACTGGTCCGGAAAGTCGACGCAATGCAGATCTCCGAGGAGCAAGGGACACAGATCGGGATGAGCTTCGCACGCGGACTGATGTTCCACCAGACGCTGGAAAACCAGGGCGGCGAATGGCACTACGCCGGGGCCGGCGTTAAAGTCGGTGAAGCCGATACGCCCATTTTCTGGTATCGGCCACAAGGTCAGCTGACTTACCGCGTCATCTACGGTGACCTGAGCATCAAGGACCTTGAGGCAAAAGACCTTCCGAATTAAATCAATTTAGGTATGTTTCACAGAGGCCGGGTCAATCCTGCCCGGCCTTTTCTCACCACAGTTTATTACGATTCGTATTATATTGTTTAGTATTATGAACGAAAAGACTGCTATATCGACGCTATCTTTGGCCGTGTTGGGCCTGATTGCCCAGAGACCCCGTTCCGGCTACGACCTGCGAAAGATCTTCTCAACGACGCCGATGGGTCATTTCAGTTCGAGCCCGGGCGCAATCTACCCCGCTCTAAAGCGTATCGAGAAGAGTGGATGGATTCGGGGCAGCATCGACAAAAAGAAAGAGCTTCGCCCAAGAATGATTTACCGGATCACGGCAAAAGGACTAAACATGCTCAAACGGCGTCTTCAACAAACAGTCACCAAAGAGGATGTGATATGGCGCATGGATGATCTTATGCTGCGTTTCGCATTCATGGACGAACTCGTCGGACGAGAATGCACGCTCAGGTTTCTGGAGGAATTTCTGACGGAGACTGAATCTCACCTGTGCTCGCTAAGGCAATACCAGGATCAGATCAAAGTAATACTACCGGCCTGTGGGAAATTGGCAATGGAAAACGGGATCAACAACTATGAGATGAACGCCAAGTGGGCGAAACGAGCTGTCAAAGAACTTGCAAGAGAGTAGTACGAAAAGAAGTCAGTATGGTGCTCGTGATTGAAATTTCGCGTTCTTGCGTGGGCAAGTAGCTTTACAACAATTTATGATCGTACTCGCGGGAATTTACTACCCTGAAGGGTATAAACCCATGTTCGAAAGGAGATCCAAAATGTCAAGAAGAGTATTCACGATTATTGTTGCCGTCATTATGTTGCTTACGACATCTGTCTGGCGTTCCACGCAGAAAGAACAATCAGCGAATGCTGCAGCAGTACAGACCTCAACAAACGTTGCACTAAGAAATGACGAACCTGTAGCGCAATCAGCAGCTCAGGCAATCCTTGGAAAAACATACGACCTGGCGCCAGAGCGGTCGGCGGAGTCACGCTACTACTGCATGGAGACGACGGTCGTCTATCTTGCCGAGGACGGCACCCGCACAGTCCCAGTCACAGTAAGGCTGCTCCTGATGTGTGTGCCGGCCGGTCAGTCTGCTCAGGATGGCTTCCGGTACACCTGCGTCAAGCTGACAATTCTAAAAGAGAAGGAACCTGAGGTTCACATTCCCGCTCTCAATGGATGGTCATATCTGTTCAAGCGGTCGGATGACGGCAGTTTCAGCCATGGAGGGCTGGTATATGGCATCGACCATGGGAGATTCCAGGGCCTGAAAGACGACAACGGCAACGCCCTGCCGCCGGAGGGAGCATATGGCATGTACAATATGTTCATTGATTTTCACGCATTCTGTAATCAATTTGCCGAAAGGACAATGTCGAAGAAAGGTATCCAGGATCTTACGGGAATTGGACAGAAAATCG
>LJTR01000195.1 GCA_001303465.1 Phycisphaerae bacterium SG8_4 | reverse complement strand
CAACTCATATTGTTTCAGCAACTCTTCTTTTCTTTGTTTGTACTCAAGCTCCGGAGGCACTGTGAACCAGCTCGGCCAGTTGTCGTTCTTCAACTGTTTCTGGACCTCCGTTCTAAGCTCTGCCCGCCGTGCTATCGGATCTGGAGGGTAGAATAGTTTGTCGAGCAATTCCTTGGTGTCGGCGTCCTGCATTGTCCTGTCCAGCGCCTTGGTGATTGCGCGGTCGTAAAATGCGCTGACATGCTCCGGATCGTTCCTGGCGACGTAAAGGTTGTAGCCCAGTTCGTCAAAACCGATTGCCTTTTCGAAAACGACTACCGCGATCACGAGCGTAAGGGCCGTGAAGATCCATGTCAGGCCCGGTCGGTAGCGTGTGAAGTGCCCGATGCCGAGAACGAAACCGGCTATCACCATCGCGTCAAACCAGGCGCAAATCCAGGGCGCGAATGAAACTCCCCACGCGATGGGCTCGACACCCCTGGCGGGGCCGAAATATCCCCAGTACAGAAGCTGGGGCGCCGCGCACAGCGCTATCGCGATGAAGCGTGAGCGAAAACGAAGGGGCCGACACGCTGCGGCGATACAGCTTACCAGCACGCAGATTGCAAAAGCGGGCAGATTGGCCAGGATCGCGATCTGTAATACCAGAGGGATGCTGTATCGAAAGCTCATCAGTTGCGATATCAGCACCGGCACGATGGCCAGGATCCCCATCAATAATCCCAGAACGAGGATTTGCCAGGGGTACTCGAAAATGCTCACCCCGGTTGTTATAGACCGATCCAGACGCCAGAATGCCGGATTTGTCACGGTTTGAGCGTCGAACGGCCAGAATGTGTGGGAGACGATTTTCGACCAGAAAACACAACTGACGCCGAAGGCTGCGAGGGCAAGGAGCCAGCAGATCAGGACATTCTTATGGCTGTAGTGCAGGGTCGGACCCACAGCCATAAAAGACTTCGAGACAACAATCGGCGCCTTTTCAGTCTCTTTTTCGTTCATAAGCTTTGCTCTCGATGCCTGAAACTCGACTTGCGACTTTGTCCCCTTGCGGGCATCGAGAATCGTGCGACGAGGATCGAACTATGTTCCTTCACCGCTGCCGGCAAGTATATAGGCAATTAGAAGATCTGCAAGACTTTATTCACACCGGATCATGACGGCGGCGTACTCCAAATCTACGTTACGGTATTCTGTAAAGGTGCACGTCCCATGGCCCGAAGCTGTCTGTAAAGACGCCGTTTTGCATAGTGACCGCTCTATTCTCGCCGAGAACTTCCACGGATCCGGCGCCCGGCAGGTCCCGCAAGGTGAATGTCGCAGTTGTCTTGTCGCCTCGCATCGCGACCGCGAAAACGTATGTCTCGCCTGCGCGTCTTTTGACCATGCTGGCGATAGGCACGGCGTTGTTATCCGACGAAACCGCCGCCCCGCCCGCAATCGTTGGACTGTTCAACACGGGCGCCAGCCCGGCAATCTGTTTGTTTAGCGCGGTGACCGCCGAGAGCATGCTGGGATCGCTTAGAAGCGCCGATTCGTTGAATTTCGGCTCCCATTCGTGGACGAAGTAGACAAGGCCCGTCGAACCGTGAATAATCGACATCCAGACCTCGCATCTGACCTCGTGGGGCGTGGCCTTCTCTGTAGGGTTGTGAATTCGAGTGCACTCGATGCAGTTCCAAACGGGTTTCTTGCCCTCGGTCCACTTGACAAGCCGCTCGACACCCCTTGCCACGTACCACAGATTACCGGCGACCTGCGGCTTGTCGTGTGCGGCGGGGTAGATATCGAACGAGGCAATATCGCAGCCCTTCAAATATTGAGGGTAATCCTCGGGGTGGTTCGTGCGAACGCCCCTGCCGTGCCACTGGTCCCAGGCCACGCCCTGGCCGAGATTGAGCAGAACCGGACGCGTCGGATCGGCCTTGCGAATCCTGTTATAACCTTCGACGATCTTGCTCGGTTCGATGGGTGGCCCATAACCTTTGCCTCTGCCCAGAGATTGGGCGTTGTCGGGCTCGTCGCCGTGCATCCAGCCGATGATCGTCGGATCGTCGGCGTGTTGAAGGCCCGCTTTGTTTTGATGGCAAATCACCTTCATGCCCGCCTCTTTGAGATCGGCAAGTTGCTGGGCGGTCGGGCCCCTCCAGAGCGCAACGTATGTGTTGATCCCCGCCTGTTTGTATTTAGCGGCATTGGCTGGATTCTGGAGCCAGACGGCTATCGGGAAGAAATCAATCTCCTGAGGAGGTCCGTTCTGCCATTGGGCGTACTGGTTTACCGGGGCATCTGAGCCCGATGCGCCGTTGAAGAGTAATATGAGGATAATCAAGCAGCCTTTGCGAATCATAAGTCTACTCCTTTCGGCGTCTCGGCTTTTCAAACCCAGCGTGACCCGTCGAGCGAAGAAGAGCCTAACAACAAAGCCGAGATAACGCAATCAAAAGGCAAATGTCGATTTCTCGGCAATAGGAAAATTTCCAAGATGGGGCTTGATTGGCCCCGGTATCAGTATTAAAATTAGCGTTTTTGCCCCGAAGAAACCGGTGAACGAAAAGAGCTGTATCGAAAGGAGAGCAACGATGCCAAGGCCCGCTTCAATACTGATACGACTGATTCTTGTGTTCGCTTTGTGTTCATGTGTGCTATCTTCCCAGTCGGTCACCTACGGTCAGTCTCTGGGGACAATCACCGTCGAGACCGGAGACTACGCGCGGATTGATACGCCGGTTTCGCTCGATTTGAGCGGTGTGGCGGGTATCGGTTTCCCGTCGGATGAGCTTGCCCTCGTGGAAATCAAAGGTTCGCAGCGCATCGATGTCCCTGTGCAGTTCGAGGCCGGCAGCCCTCCCCGGTTGTGGTGGGTGCTTTCCGGTACGACCCCCGCGGGGACCAAACGAACCTACGAGCTTTCCAGAGGCGGCGCGCGGACACGCGTCGTCGTCGGCGTCGAGCAGGATGATAAAGTCATCCGGATCGAGAAAGACCGCACTAAGGTTCTCAGCTACAACCATGCGATCGTCCCGCCGCCGGCCGGCCAGAGCGAACTATATAACCGCAGCGCCTTCATTCATCCCCTGTGGTCGCCCGCCGGATCAGTGCTGACAAACATTCATCCGCCGGACCATTATCACCACGTCGGAATCTGGATGCCCTGGACGAAAACCAAATTCGAGGGCAAGGCGGTGGACTTCTGGAACCTCAATGCCGGACAGGGCACTGTCCGCTTCAACAGGTTTCTCTCGACGACGAGCGGGCCGGTTTTCGGCGGATTCCAGGCCGAGCACGATCACGTTGCGCTGCAGACAGCCGACGGCGAGAAGGTCGTACTCAAGGAAGTCTGGGACGTGCGTGTCTATAACGTGGGCGGTCCGGATTCGGGCTACTGGCTCTGGGATGTTGTCTCGTCCCAGCGTTGTGTTGCCGACAGCCCGCTGCTGCTGGAGGAGTATCGCTACGGCGGCTTTGGGTTCCGCGCTACTGCCGATTGGAAAGGCGAGACTGCCCGCTATCTGACCAGCACGGGAAGGACCCGCAAGGACGGCCACGCCACCCGCGCCCGATGGTGCGATACCTCAGGAGTCTGTGACGGCAAGTGGAAGGGCGTGACATTCTTCAGTCATCCCGATAACTTCCGCCATCCGGAGGCTATGCGGATCTGGCCGGAGTTCGAGCAGGAGGTGTTCTTCAACTGGGCACCGGTGCAGACCGGAGATTTCGAGATGAAGCCGGGCAAGGACCACGTCTTCCGCTATCGCCAGTTCGTGCATGAGGGCAAGGTCGACGTCGCCAGGACCGAGCAGATCTGGAACGACTACGCCCACCCGCCGAAGGTTGAGATTGCCACAGTGCCCGATCAGGCGATCATGCTGTTTGGCGGCTCGGACTTTTCGCATTGGACGACCGGAAGCGACAAGCCGGTAGGGTGGAAGCTCATCGGTGATACCATGAAGATCTCGGCGAAAAGCGGCAGCATAATGACCAAACGCGACTTCACCGATTTCAAGATGCATCTCGAGTTCAAGACCCCACAGATGCCGCCCAATGTCAAGGGTCAGGGCCGGGGCAACAGCGGCGTCTACATCCAGCGGCGCTACGAGCTTCAGATTCTCGATTCCTTTGGCCAGCCGCCGAGAAAGAACGAGTGTGCGTCGATGTACCAGACAAAGGAGCCGGACGTGAATGCTTGCCGAATGCCGCAGCAGTGGCAGAGCTATGACATCATCTTCAATGCGGCGAAGTTCGAGGGCAACACGAAGAGAGAGAACGCTCGAATCACAGTCTGGCACAATGGTGTCCTGGTTCACGACGATTACGAGATCCCGAACAAGACCGGCGCCGGCCGGCCGGAAGGGCCTGAGCCCGGACCGATTCTGCTCCAGGACCACGGCAACGAAGTATCGTTTAGAAACATCTGGATTGTGCCTCTTTAAGGAAGTTGGGGAAGATGAAAGGCAAGCTTCGATCTGGAAGCGTTCTGCTTCTTGCGACGGCGATTCTCCTCTGCGAAGTGGCCGGTGCCAAGGAGCCTCATTCGGCAGGGACTTTCTCCTGGCGGGACAGCGAGGGCGAATATCTCGACCTGCTCTTCGACGGCACAAAGATAACGCGCTACATGTACTCCTACGACACCTCCACCGAGCAGAGCACGTTCGAGACCTACAAACCGTTCCATCACGTCTTCGACGCCGAAGGCAATTTGCTGACGAACGGCCCGGACGGCTCCGGTGCGTATCCGAAACAGGCAATTCGCTACCCGCACCATCGCGGCATCATGATCGGCTGGAACAGGCTGACGTTCGAAGGACGGCGGTACGATCTGTGGCATATGAAAGAGGTACACCAGGTGCATCAGAAGTTCGTTGGCTTGACAGCCGGGCAGGGTACGGCGCGGTCAACGGCGCTGATTCACTGGAATGCCGAGGACGGCAAACCGATGCTCGTCGAGCACCGCAGAACCACCGTATATCGTCAGGGCGACCCGACGGTCGTTATGCTGGATTTCCTTGCCGAACTGAGGGCTGTCAGAGGTGACGTTCTTCTGGACGGTGATCCCGAGCACGCCGGCATGCAGTATCGAGCGCACAATTCCGTTGCCGCCGGTGGCAAAGAGGTCAAAGCGAGCTATCTGTTCCACGAAGATGGCATCGATCCGAAGAAGGACCACGACCTGCCCTGGGTGGCTATGTCGTACGGTCTTGACAGCGGCCGCTACGTCGTTCAGCACATGAATCATCCGGACAATCCGAAGCCGACGATCTACTCGGCCTACCGCGACTACGGTCGGTTCGGGGCGTTCTTCAAGAAGCAAATCGGCCGCGATACGAGCCTGACGTTGAGATACCGCATCATCGTCAGTCGCGGCGATATGCCTGATAGACAGACGCTGGCGGACAGATACTCGGCATATGTTGATGGGCCGAAGGACTAGGGCCAGAGCCGGTGAGAAGCGGGCGCAGCGACAATTTGGGAGTTTGCGATTGATTGTCAATCGCGAGTGGATATAATTTGTGGACAATTTCATCGCGGTTGAGGCTGCGAAAGACACGGACGGCCTTGGGCGTAAGTTTCTTTGGGGAAAGTAGTTATTGCACTGACGCTCAAAAGGAGGAAATCGTAAGGAGGCAATCGGCGCAGTGCCGAAATTGCGCAGTTTTGCCTCTGGATTTTTGCGTTTTAATATTTTTGACCGAATTAAGGAGAATATCAAATGGCAAGACCTGTTACATTGTTCACCGGCCAGTGGGCGGACCTGCCGCTCGCAAAGCTGGCCAAGAAGGCGGCGGACTGGGGATACGATGGGTTGGAATTGGCGTGCTGGGGAGACCACTTCGACGTGGACAAGGCCCTGAAGGACCGCAGCTACTGCAAGGCCAAGCGTGACCTGCTGAAAAAGCACGGCCTCAAGGTGTTCGCGATATCGACACATCTGGTTGGCCAGGCTGTGTGCGACAATATTGACGAGCGTCACAAGGCAATACTGCCGGCGGACGTCTGGGGCGACGGTGACCCCGAGGGCATCCGCAAACGTGCAGCAGACAAGGTAATAGATGCCGCCAAGGCCGCCAGGAGGCTGGGCGTGGATGTCGTCAACGGATTTACCGGCAGTTCCATCTGGCACATGGTCTACTCGTTTCCGCCGGCATCGCCGGAGGCGATAGAGGCCGGTTACAAGGACTTCGCGAAGCGCTGGCGTCCCATCCTCGACGCCTTCAAGGTCGAAGGCGTGAAGTTCGCTCTCGAGGTTCACCCGACGGAGATCGCATTTGACATTGCCTCGGCCGAGCGCGCCATCAAAGCCATCAAAGGCCACAAGTCATTCGGTTTCAACTACGACCCGAGTCACCTCGCCTACCAGGGCGTCGACTACGTCAAGTTCATCCGCACCTTCGGCGACCGCATCTTCCACGCTCACATGAAGGATGTCTGGTGGGGACACGGAGACGGCACAGTCGGCGTCTTCGGCGGTCATACCGAGTTCGCCGATCCGCGCCGCTACTGGGACTTCCGATCCATCGGCCACGGCGACATCAACTTCGAGGAGATCATAGTCGCGCTCAACGACGTCGGCTACCAGGGCCCGCTGTCGGTCGAATGGGAAGACAGCCGGATGGACCGCGAGCACGGCGCCGCCGAGGCTGTCGCATTCTTCAAGAAAGCTGATTTCAAGCCTTCGGCCGTTGCTTTCGATGCGCAGTTTGACAAGTAATCGAGATGAAACTCTTCAAGGCTCGCAGAGTGTTGAATTGCCTCTCCGGGAGCCCACAGATATCCAGAAGGCTAAGACATGACAGGGAATAATGATCTCAGCCGGCGCCGGTTTCTTAGCAGGGCGGCCGACACTGCGGCCGGAGCAATGGCTCTGCCGTACTTAGTTCCGGTTTCGGTTTTCGCCGGATCTTCGGCCTCGCCGAGCGAACGAATCACATTGGGTTTCATAGGCGCGGGCAAGCAGAGCAAGCATCTGATGAGGTCTTTCCTGAACTCGCCCGGCACCCAGGTTGTCGCCGCCTGTGACGTTGACAAGCTCAAGTTAGATCGCGGCAAGAAGATCGTTGAGGACCATTACGCCGGCAAGAGCGGCGGATCTTACAAAGGCTGTGACACATACGGTGACTTCCGCGATGTGCTTGCCCGAGACGATATTGATGCCGTTGTGATCTCGACCCCCGACCATTGGCATGCCATTACGGTCATCCAGTCTGCCCAGGCGGGCAAGGATATCTACTGTGAGAAACCGCTGTCGCAGACGATCGGAGAGGCCCGGGCCATGGTCAACGCGGTGCGGCGTTACGGGCGCGTTTTCCAGACCGGCAGCATGCAGCGCTCGGACTGGCACTTCCGCCTGGGCTGCGAGCTTGTCCTCAACGGCTATATCGGCGAGTTGAAGCACGTCACCGTAAGTGTCGGTGGCCCGGCCGGCAATCCGGCACTTCCCGCCCAACCGGTGCCCGATTATCTCGATTGGGAGATGTGGCTAGGCCCGGCGCAGTGGAGGCCGTACAATGAGGATCTGTCTCCGCATCTGAGCCGGGACGTCTTTCCTAACTGGCGCAACAACAGCCGATTCGGTGGCGGAGGCATGACCGACTGGGGAGCGCATCACTTCGACATCGCTCAATGGGGGCAGGGAATGGACCAGAGCGGTCCGGTTGAGATTATCCCTCCCGACGGCAAGGACTACAAGGTGCTCACCTACAGGTACGCCAGCGGCGTAACGATGACCCGCGACAGGGCCGACGGCGTGCTTTTCACAGGCACGAAGGGCAAGATCGAGACCAACCGAGGCCGTCTGCGCACGACGCCCGAGTCCCTCAAGGATCAGAAGATCGGCCCAAACGAGATACATCTCTATGAGAGCAGAAATCACTATGTCGACTGGCTCGATGCGATCCGCAAGCGAAGCAAACCGATCTGCGATATAGAGACGGGCTGTCGTTCGGTATCCGTCTGCCATCTGGGCAACATAGCATACAAGCTCAGGCGCCCGCTGAGGTGGGATCCTGAGCGTGAATTGTTCGTCGGCGACGATGATGCCAACCGCCTGCTTTCCCGGCCTATGCGCGGCCCGTGGCACCTCTAAAATTGATTATTGATTATTGACTATTGATTATTGGTTCGGATGGAGATTGAAGATTGACACAAGACAAAAGCATTAACCGCCGTCGGTTCCTAAAGAGCGCAACAAGCTTTGCCGCCGGGGCG